>DASVGI010000081.1:0-33020 GCA_036379595.1 Casimicrobiaceae bacterium
ACGCGCGTTCGGGGTGCCGCGGGTGCAATGCAAGGGTATTGATATCCAGGGTCGACGGTGACGAGTAATGAATCATGGGCTACTCGATGTCATCCATGAGGCACCCGACCGATCAGGCGTTGGCGTACGGCCGTCGCGTCAGCCGGCCGTTCCGCCCGCGCGCTGCCTGGAGAGGTAGGACCGCGCCGGGTGACGCTCGACGTAGGCGTTGAGAAGCGCCTGACATTCGTCATCGAGCACCCCGCCGAGCAGGATCAGCTTCCTCATCCTGTAGTACGGAATGACTTCGACCGTCGCGTGCGTTGCGGCGAGCGGATCGCTCGCCCCCCAGACGATGCGGTCGATCGCGCTGTAGACGATGACGCCGAGGCACATCGCGCACGGCTCCATCGTCGTGTAAACGGTGCATCGGCGTCGCCGATCCCACAATAGTTGCGGAATGCGTGCAACCGCCACGTGCTCGGCATGGAGCCGGTCGTTGCGCGTCGAGTCGACAGCGTTGCGACCCGCGCTGACGATCTCGCCGTCGTGCACCACCACTGCGCCGACCGGGATGTTTCCTTCATCCAGCGCGATCCGCGCCTCGGCGAGCGCCGCGCGCATGAAGCGCTCGTGTGAATGATGCTCTTGTAACGGATGCGCAGAGTCGTTGCCCATCGCTGACGAATTGCGCACCGTGCCTAACTCGCACTCAGGAAGCGCGCCACGGCTTCCTCGAACGCCACCGGCTGCTCGACGTTCGAGAGATGCGCCGCGTCGAGCACGGTCAAAGTCGAGCCGGGGATCGCGGCGTGGATCGCGCGACCGGCTTCCGCCGGCGTCGACGGATCGCTGGCGCCGACGATCACCAGCACCGGGTTGCGGATCGCACGGATCGACTCGCGCTGATCCATGTCGCGGATCGCCTCGCAGCAACCGACGTAGCCGTCGATCGATGTCCGGCGGATCGTCGCCCGGATCCGGTCGATCGTCGCCGGCGCCTTCGCGCGGAACACTTCGGAAAACCAGCGCGTCACGGTTGCCTCGACGGTGGCGTCCATGCCGCTTTGACGCGCGAACTCGATCCGGCTCTCCCACAGCGAGCGCGGCCCCATGTACGCGGACGTGTTGGCGAGCACGGCGCGGCCGATCCGTGTCGGCGCGTGCGCGAGGAGCCACATGCCGACCATCCCGCCCATCGACAACCCGCAGAAGTGTGCCTTATCGATGCCGAGCGCATCGAGAACTCCAAGAGCATCGCGCGCGAGGCGCTCGTTCGTGTACGGAGGAGGCGACGCTTCGCTCGCACCGTGTCCGCGCGAGTCGTAGCGAACGACGCGGAAGTGGCGCGCCCATGCCGGTACCTGGTCGTCCCACATCGTGAGGTCGGTGCTCAACGAATTGGAGAGGAGCAACGCGGGCGCCGAATCCGCACCGTCGACGCGAACGGCGAACGAATTGCCGTCGATGTCGTACGCGGGCATAGGTGAATCGTACGCGCGTCGGGGGCGGGTTACCAGCGCAGGAGCTTCGGGCCGAGTGCGGCGCCGATCGCTGTCGGAATCAGCATCCCAATCACGTACCAGATGCCGAGGAACGCGGCCGACATCTCGTCGCAGTGGAGTGCGTAGATGCACGCGGCGAGCGCGCCGGCTACGAGGCCGCAGGCAGCGCCCGCGCGGACGAGCCGGGTCGGCGCGAGCCGCTTCATCGCCCAGAACGCGCCGATGAAGATCGGAACCGACAGCAGCGCGACGTAGAACGGGCACACATTCCACGTTCGCCCGAAGATCAGCGTGATCCGCTCGTCCTGCGGCGCGCTGGCGAGCTCGATCGCGGCCATCACCCAGACCGCGATCAGCGGAACGACGAGGATGCGCGGAAGGCTTCCGACCGGCATCGCCGGGCGCGCGAGCCGCGCGGCGAGCAAGAGCGCGATCGCGAAGAGCGCCCCCGGAAAGATGAGCTTGATCCAGAACATCGGCAATGACACGGCTTCGCGAAGGTCCGGGCGCACGCCGAGGAAGAGCGCCATCATGAGCGTCGCGCCAAAACCGCCCCACCCGATCGCCGTTCCGTAGCGTCGCGCGACGGCATTGGGCTCGACCGCACCCGCGCCGCGCGCGAGCCTCGCGATCAGCTCGTCGGTCCTCATTGCGCACTCCGGATCGTGCCGTCGGTCCTCATCGCTCACCCCGGATCATGCTGGCGAGCGCCTTCAGGCCGCGATGCACGCCGACCTTGACCGCCGATTCCGACATGCCGGTTGCCTGCGCCGTCTCCGCAACCGAAAGTCCCTCGAGGCGCGTGTGCACGATCGGCAACCGCTGCCGGTCCGGAAGGCGCTCGAGCAGCCGCGCGACGTCGCGCTTCGCGAGCGCGGCCTCGTCGTCGACGGAGCCGAAGAGATCGGACTCCTCGTCGAACACCTCGGTCACGCGCATGCGCGGCCCATGCGCGCGCAGGAGATCGACGATCTTGTAGCGCGCGATCGCGTGCACCCACGCGGTCAGCGGCTGGCGTGTGTCGTAAGTGTCGCGCCGTGAATGCACGGCGATCAGCGTTTCCTGCACCAGGTCCTCGATGTCGTCGGGCATCCCCGAGAGCCGCTTGCGCAGGTACCCGCGCAGATGCCCGCAAAGCTCGCGCAGGAACGCCTCGTACTCGGCACTCTCGCCCGCGAGACCGCGAACGAAGCGCTCGTGGAGGCGCTCCTCGATCGTCCAATCGCGGCCGTCGCTGGAAGTTCGTGTCATCGCGAGCTTTGGTTACGAAAGGCGCCCGACCGCAGGACGTTCGCCATTGTGCCGGCCCGTCGCCGCGGGCGCCACCGCGAGGCGATCGGTCGCACGGGAACCATCGGCACCGTAACCATCCGCACGGTAACCATCCGCACGATAACCATCCGCACTGTAACCATCCGGGCAACCGACGCGAACTTACGGTGCTGTTTCGCATCGAGACAATCACCGAGAGAGGTCAGACCATGAATGTTCGCACGCTCGCTGCATCCACCCTTTCCGCCGCTGTCGGCCTTGCCTTTGCCGCGGCTGCGGCGCCCGCTCTGTCCGCCGGCATGAGCAGCAACATGCCGCCGGTCGTCAAGGAAAACATGGCGAAGATGCAATCGCAGCACCTGGAGAAGTGCTACGGCATCAACGCGGTCGCGAAGAACGACTGCGCCGAAGGCGCGCACTCGTGCGCCGGGCAGGCGACCCAGGCGCGCGATCCGAAGTCGTTCGTGCTGCTGCCGGCCGGCGACTGCAGCAAGATCCAGGGCGGCTCCACGCACGCTGCGTGATGGCGCAACGCACGACTCCGCCGCTCGTAACCGGCTGCCGGATTCCTCCCAACCGGCTGCCGGATGCTGGCAGCCCGATCCCGTCGCAAGCCGGGATCGGGCTGCGTTTTCAGCATCACCGCGAAGTCCTCGCGCGCCGCCCCCGCGTGTCGTGGCTCGAAGTGCACAGCGAGAATTACATGGGCGGCGGTGCAGCGTTCGCGTGCCTCGATGCGCTGCGCGACGACTA
Organism: Casimicrobiaceae bacterium; assembly: GCA_036379595.1. Classification (GTDB taxonomy): domain Bacteria; phylum Pseudomonadota; class Gammaproteobacteria; order Burkholderiales; family Casimicrobiaceae; genus VBCG01. Next base: position 3,510 of record DASVGI010000081.1, read on the forward strand.
CCCGATCTCGCTGCACGGAGTGGGCCTTTCGCTCGGCAGCGTCGACGCGCTCGACCGCGCGCACCTCGCCCGCGTACGCGATCTCGTTGCGCAGATCGACCCTGGCCTCGTCTCCGAGCATCTTTCGTGGAGCACCGTCGAGAGCACTTATCTCGCCGACCTCCTGCCGCTGCCGTTGACCGAGGAAGCGCTCGGCGTCGTCTGCCGGCACGTCGACGACGTGCAGATGACGCTCGGGCGACAGATCCTCGTCGAAAATCCCTCGACGTACCTGCGCTTCGCCCATTCGACGATCCCTGAGTGGGAATTCATCGCCGCGGTCGCCGCGCGCACCGGTTGCGGCATCCTCTGCGACGTCAACAACATCTACGTCAGCGCGTGCAACCACGGCTTCGATCCCGAATGCTATCTCGCCGCGCTGCCGGCCGAAGCGATCGGCGAGATTCACCTCGCGGGGCACGCGACGCGCGAGCTCGCTGGCGGCCGGACGCTCAAGATCGACGATCACGGCTCGCACGTTTGCGGCGCGGTGTGGTCGCTCTACGCGCGTGCGCTCGAGCGCTTCGGTTCGCGGCCGACGCTGATCGAGTGGGACACCGACGTGCCGCCGCTCGACGTGCTGCTCGACGAGGCGGCGATCGCGGCGCGGCGCCTGCGCGAGGCGGCGATTGCCACGCAGCACATGCATGCGGCGGAGCCAGAAGATGCCGTCGCTTGCCGACATGTCGTCGCTTGTTGACATGCCATCGCTTGCGGACGTCCAGCGCGGAATGCGGCAAAGCCTCCTCGGAGGCGACGCTTCGATCGTCGCATCGATCGCCGCGTTCATCGTCGACGACGGGATCGCTGCCCTCGATCGCCTCGGCATCTACCGCAATACGTTCGAGAGCGTCGCGACGCGCGCCCTTCACCTCAACTACCCGGCGGTCGCGAAGCTCGTCGGCGACGAGTTCTTCGACGCGGCTGCGCGCGCCTATCTCGAAGCGCGACCGCCCGCGAGCGCGTGGCTCGATCGTTATGGCGCCGGATTCTCGGGCTTTCTCGCCCGCTGGGAGCCCGCCGCAGGCCTTGCGTATCTTCCCGACGTCGCGCGCCTCGAGTGGTCGGTAAGTCGCGCGCTGCACACGACCGATGCGTCTGCGCTCGATGCAGGCGCGCTGAAGTCACTCGCTACCCTTTCTCCTGACCTGCAATGCCAGGTCCGGTTCACGTGCCATCCATCGCTTCGGCTGCTGTGCACGCGCACCCGTGCCGATGCGATCTGGCGCGCAACGCTGTCGGGCGACGACGATGCGCTCGCGGCGATCGATCCGCACGACGGACCGCGGTGGCTCCTCGTCGCGCGTTCGATATCCGGCATCGAGGTCGTCGCGCTTCCGGCGGCAGCGTGGTGGTTCATGCGCGACCTCGCAGCGGGGCGCGCGCTCCACGAGGCGCTCGAACGCGCCGAACGATTCGACGTCGCCGCCCTGCTCGGAGCGCAACTCGCTGCCGGGCGCTTCACCGCCTATTGCGTCGCGACCGACCGGCCCGCTTACGTCGAAGCCGACCCGCGCGTTTACGAAGCCACGGAGACCACTCGATGACTACCGCAACCGACACCCTCGCGTCCGCCCGCACGCCGCGCAGCGACAGCCTGCTCGCGCGCGTGCTGCACCGCCTCGACGCGGTGCCTTACTCGCTTCTCGCCATCCCGCTGCGCCTCGCTGTCGCGACGGTGTTCTGGAATTCGGCGATGACCAAGCTCGCCAACTGGCAGACCGCGCTCGCGCTCTTCGCCGACGAATACAAGGTGCCGCTGCTGCCGCCCGACGTCGCCGCCTACATTTCGGTCTCGATCGAGCTCGCTACGCCGGTGCTGCTCGTCCTCGGGCTTCTCACGCGACCGGCCACGCTCGTGCTCCTCGGCATGACGTCGGTCATCGAGATCTTCGTTTACCCGCAGGCTTGGCCGACGCACATCCAGTGGGCCGCGATGCTGCTCGTCCTGCTTTGCCGCGGCGCGGGGACGTTCTCGCTCGATCACTGGCTGAAGAAGCGCCTGCTTTGACTGAGGACATACCTGCTCCGGTGCCTTCCGGCGCGAGGCACGGGATTCAGAACCGCGTCGTCAGCGCGGTGAGCCAAGCCGGCGACGCGTAGACGAGTGCGGCTTCGAGCGAGCGGTCGAGCCCCGCGAGCTCGATTGCCCCCAATCCGATCATCAGAATCGCAAGCGCGTACTTCCCGGTGCGCTCGATCCACGCGAGGCCGCCGCGCGCGCGCAGCGCCAGGCGCCGCGATGCGACGCCGACGATCATCATCGGCAGCGCGGCGCCGATACCGAACAACGCCATCACCAGCGCGACCTGCGAGAGATCGCGACCCTGGCTCGCGAGGACGGCGGCAGCACCGAGCGTCGGCCCGACGCAGGGCGCCCAGACGAGGCCGAGAAGCACGCCGACCGCGAGCTGCCCGCCGAGGCCGCCGATGCGCAGGCGCCCGAGCCATCGATCGGCCCGATGACCCAGCGGCGCCGTCGCGGCGGTGAGCCGCTGGCGCAGCGACGCGCTCAGCAGCACGACGCCGAACGCGATCAGCAGGATCGCCGCGAGGTGACGGAACCAGCTCGCATCGAGCCCGATCGCGAAGCCGACCGAAGCGACGAAGAGGCCCACCAGCGTGAACGACACGGCGAGGCCGCCCGCCAGTGCCAGCGCTCCTTGCGGGTGCTTCGACGCCGCAGTGCCGGCGACAATCGGCAGCAGCGGCAACACGCACGGCGACAGCACCGACAGCACGCCGGCGGCGAAGCCGAAGCCGTAGCTGAGCGGTCCGAACGTCACTGCCGGCGGGAAGCTTCGCTATCCCGCCTTGCGCAGCGTCGCCTCGATCGATGCGCGATCGGTGTCGCCGACCGACCGGGCAACCTCATGCTTGCCACGGAAGACGATCAGCGTGCTCTGCATCGGAACGTTGAACTCACGCCGGACGTCCTTCTGCGTATCGTAGTTGACTCTCAGCACCGTGAAATCCCGGAACGCCGGCTTCTTCATGAGTTCCGAGACGATCGGCGCCTGCGCCTTGCACGTCGGGCACCAGTCGGCGTAGACGTCGAGCACGACCGGTTTGCCGGCCGCCTGCAGCGACGCGAAGGTCGCCGCGTCGTATGGCTGGATCTCCCCGGCGAGGGCGCCGCTCGTGGCCAGGACCAGCGACGCCAGGAGTACGGATGCGTGTGGAAGCTTCATGGCAACCTCCCGGACCGATCAGACCCGTTGGATTGCGTGACGCGTTCAAGGTTTCGCAGACGGCCCCGCGTCGCGGGTATCAGCGTAAATTCTCCTCGGTGTAGAGCGAAAGCTCGAGGAGGCGTTCGGCGACAACGCGATGATCGTGATCGCGTTCCAGTGATCGCCGATGCGGAGGTTGCCGGTAGCCCCGGTACGGGTGCTCCCGGTGACGCGTGACCCGGTGACGCGTGGACTCATCGTGGGGTCGATGTCGATCCGCGCGCGACGAGTCGGATAAGCACTGCTACGGCTTCAGCGCAACGACCCTGCCGTCCTTCATCACGTAGATAGGTGTGCCGAACCGCCGCGCGGTTTCCCGGGCGCGGCGTGCAGCCCGGCGAAGCGCCCGCAGTCCGGCCAAAGCCTCGGGACTGGGACTCTTGCGATCGGGTTCCTTTCGCTTTGCGCGGTGCGTCACGGCCATGATTCGAGAAGCCTCGGAACGACAGTCGAGTTATCGTACACCATCCAGCGATCCGCCAGCGGCCGGTATACGTGCTCGAAGTTCGACCAGCTTCGCGCAAAGCGGCGCAGAACGTCGTCGCGAGGAACATCATGGCCTCCCTGCCTGACCCTGGTCGCAATGCGCTTGAGCGCCAACTGCGGCGACTCGATCTGCAGGTAGACGATCTCGATCCTGTATCCCGATGATGACCATCGCCTCAATCGGGACGCGTATGCACGTCCGCTCAGCGTGCTTTCGAATGCAAAGCTCGCGCGGCTTCTGGCGAGCCGATCGAGCTCCGCGAGGAACACCCGCGATGCCAGCATTGTCACGGACTCGGGATGCAACGCGGACAGTCCGAAAGCGATGAGATCCGCGTTGACGAACGTGATTCCCTCACCCTCGTTTGCGAGGAATTCGCGCGCAAACGTCGTCTTGCCGGCACCATTGGAACCGGCGATGACGATGCAGCGTGGGGACGGCAATTTCGTCTTTCGTGGCACCACGATGGGGCTGTGTCCGGACGTCCTGGTGCTTTAGTGGTTCGATAATAGACTGTGCCACGTTAATACGGTCAACAACCATCCCGGGAACTCCATGACCTATTACCGCCACGACCTCGCCTGGATCCATCACACCGGCTACTCGCAGCACGTCGCGCGCGTGTTTCCGGGAATCGTCGCGATCCTCGGCAAGGCCCGGCTTCCGACGAATGCGCTCGTCGTCGACGTGGGCTGCGGCAGCGGGCTCCTCGCCGCGAAGCTCGACGAGGCCGGCTACCGCGTGCACGGAATCGACGCGTCACCCGCGATGATCGAGCTCGCACGCGCGCACGCACCACGCGCGACGTTCGAGGTGCGCGCACTTCCGGCTGGCGCGGCTGCGCTGCCGAGCGCACACGCGATCGTGTCGACCGGCCATGTCCTCGCGTACCTCGATACGCGCGAGGAGATCGCACAGACGCTCGCCGGGCTCGCCGACGCACTGGAACCCGGAGGCGTGCTCGCGATCGACCTGATGACCGACGCATACGGCGCGGCGCGCGATACGGACGAAGTGCACGCGCGCGTCGACGACGACTGGGCGATCGTCACGCGCTTCTCGCGCCCGACACCTCATCGCTACGATCGCGCGATTACGACCTTTCGCCGCGACGGCGATTGCTGGCGCCGAAGCGACGAGACGCATCGGAACGTCACGTTCGAGGCAGACGATGCGCTCGCGATCCTGCGCGGGCGCGGCATAGAAGCGCACGTGCAAATGTCGTTCGGAAGCGAGACGCTGCCGCCGGGACTCGTGGTACTGGCCGCGACGCGGCGGTAGACTTGGCAGCGGCGTCACGACGGAGAGACACAATGGCGACGGAAGACAGGAACGTGCTCGGCGGCACGCTTGTCACGTGCTCGGACCGGCCGCGCACCGGCTTCTATCGCGACGGCTGCTGCAACACCGGCCCCGAGGACGTCGGGCTGCACGTCGTCTGCGTGCAGGTGACCGCCGAATTCCTCGCCTTCGCGCGCAGGCAGGGTAACGATCTCGTCACGCCGGTGCCCGCCTACAACTTTCCCGGCCTGAAGCCGGGTGATCGCTGGTGCGTGTGTGCCGCGACATGGCGGCAGGCCTACGAGGCGGGCGTCGCCGCGCCCGTCGTGCTCGCCGCGACGCACGAGGAGACGCTCGCCGTCGTGCCGCTCGCGGCGCTCAAAGAGCACGCGCTCGACCTCCAATAGCGCGACGCTCGAACGCCAGTCGCGCGACGCTCCGCCCGGGTCACCACACGAGCCGCACCCCCTCCGACGCGCCGTCGCGCGCGACCACGCGCACATGCTCGCCGGCGAGTGCGTGCTCGAGCAACGCGAGCGGCGCCTCATCATCCGCGGCGGTCCGCGTGTAGAGGACGAAATGCAGCATGCTGTCGAGGCTCTCGCGGGTCGCCATCACCACGTACAGCGGTACCGACGAGCCGTCCGTCGTAGCGCCGGCACGAGGCACGCCCACCACCTCGGCGACCTGCCATAGGCGCACAACGGCGCGCGTGTCTCGATCCATCGGGTGCACCATCATGAGCGCAGGCGGCTCGCCGTGATGGAATTTCGGCAACACCGGTAATTCGTCGATCGGAGTCGAAGGCACGAGCCAGAGCAGCGTCGACTTCGCCGTCCACGGCACCGGAACGTGCCATCCGCCGACGAGCAGGACGCGGATGACATCGTTGCGCGACGCGGCCCACTGAGCCGAAAACGGCTCCTGGCCCTCGCCGCTGATCTCGCCCCGCACCCGGGCGATCGATGAGTAGCTCCCCGTCTGCCAGGCATCGAAGGTCATGCTGTTCATCGTCGCCGGCCGCGCATAGCGCGCGAGGTCGACGTCGCTGTGGCGCGCGACACCTGCGCTTCCGGCGATCGCGACGGTGGCGATCACCACCAGCCCGAGCGGCAGCGCACGAAGCGGAGGCTCGCGAACGTGTGTTGTGCTCGCGATCGTGAGCAGTGCGACCCACGCGAGGCCCAGCGCCAGGCTCGCAACGATGTCGGAGAACCAGTACGCGCCGAGATAGAGGCGCGAGAAGGCGATCGCGAGAATTGCGAGGGTCGCCGGCACGGCGATCACGCCCTTCTGCCAGTGTGTCTTGCCGCGACCGAGCAGCGACGCGAGAAATCCGAACACCGTCATGCTGATCGTCGCATCGCCACTGGGAAGCGACTGCGTGTCGACACCGGCATAGGCAGCGGCGAGCTTGAGCGGGCCGAGCGCGTAGCGGAGCACCAGCACCGCGGCAGCAGCGAACGCGACCGCCGCAAGCCAGTATTTCAGCGTTTGCACGCGCCGCGTCGCCGCGAGCCAGATCGACACGACGAGCACGACCGGTGCCATCACGTACGAGCCGCCGAGCTCGGAGAGCGTGATCATCACGAGGTCGCCGTAGCGCGTGCGCACCGCCTGCAGCGCCTCGTAGATCGGCCGATCGAGATCGATCAGCGGATCGCCGATCACCGCGCCGTGGACGACGGCGAGGAACACCCAGGCGGCGGCCACCAGGATCAGCGCCGAGACGAGGAGCGTCGTCGACTCGCGCCGCGACGGATCGGTCAGCGCGAGCACCGCGCGCGCGACGGGGCCGCGTCCGGCACGCGCGCGACGCACGATCGCGTTGCGCAATCGGAGTGTGGGATGCTCGCCGTAGCGGATCGTGAGGCGGATCAGGTGCGCGACCAGCCACACGACGGCGACGAGCAGCGCCACAACCAGCGCAAGGCGCGTGCTCACGGCGCCGGCGACCTGCAGCGATGCGCCGAACAGCACGCCGGGAAGCATGTGCGCGAGCGCCCAGCCGATCGCCGAGAGCGCGTTCATCGCGAAGAAGTGCCACGGCGACATGCTCGCCATGCCGGCGATGACCGGCACGATCGCGCGCACCGGCCCGAGGAAGCGGCCGAGGAATACGCTCTTGCCGCCGTTGCGCTCGAAGTACGCCTGGCCGCGCACGAGGAGCTCCGGATGCGTTCGCAGCGGCCAGATGCGCCGGATCTCGGCGCGATAATGGCGCCCGAGCTCGTAGCTCGACGCGTCGCCGGCAATCGCGCCGACGATTGCGACGCCGAAGGCGAGCCACGGGTCGAGCGCCTTCAGCCCGACCAGCACGCCGCCGGCGAAGACGATCGTGCTTCCCGGGATCACCGTTCCGACGACGGCGAGCGATTCCAGTAACGCCGCAGCGAAAATCACGGCGAGCGCCGTGACGGGGTGCGCGGCCAGCCAGGCGATCAGGGAATGGAGGTGCGCTTCCAAGGCGATCCCCAGGCCCCGTTAACGCTATGTACGCAAGTGCGGTCGGCGGCCACGGGCCGCCATCATCGCACGGCTCGTACGAGACGCCGAAGCCGTGCTGCGGTCTGGTCCGGGATCGGAGCGCGTGCGCTCAGAACGGAACGATCAGCGTGACGCCGCCCTCTCGCCACGCGTAATCGGGCGAAGCGACGTAACCGGTCGAGCGGTTGTAGATCGCGTAGACGGCGACGTGCATGCCGCGCGGCAGCCCGCCCTCGGCGCGCAGCTCGGCAGTGCGCACCGGGTGGGTGTCGGTACCGTTGACCGTTTCCTCGCCGGCGCCGAGCGCGCCGGAAATCGTCCACGACCCGATGTGGCGCCGCACCGCACCGACGCCCTGCCATTGCCGATAGCGATCGGGATTGAAGTACGCGCCTCCGACGTCATCCTGCTGGCTGCGATAGCCGCGCCAGCGCAGCTCGACGTTCACGCCCTGGTCGGGAAGGGCCTGCCAGACGAGACGCCCACGCAGATGCGTCCGGCCGTTGCCATCGGTGAACGATTGATAGCCGGCGAGCGCAATCGCGGTGAAGCGATCGGCGAGGCGCTGCTCGATGCTCGCCGCATAGAACCCGTAGGCGACGCCGTGCTCGATCGCTGTCTCGGTGCCGACGACGTCAGCCGCGGCGATCAGCTCGACGCCCGTGTCCTTCGCCGGACGCAGGCTCCAGTCGGCGTCGCCGATCACGCGCGTATGCCCGGCGACCTGCGTGATGCCGCCTTCGGCGACGATGCCGGTGAGCGTCGCCGCGTCCTGCCTGCGCCAGAGTCCGACTACACCGGCGGCGTTGCGGCTCCAGTCGTCCTGCGCGTAGCGCGTGTTCTGCACCGCGACGCCGGCGTAGTCGAGCCACGATGCATAGGGCCAGAGCGCGCCGATGCGCACGCGCTCGGTATGGAAGCCGTCGGTGTCGCTCGACACGTCGACGTTGCCAAGCGCCGCAGCCCGCGGTTCGCCGGCAGCGCGCGCGACCGCAGCGAAGGCGAGCAGCGGGATCAGCACGGCCGCGCAGATCGCGGCGCGCCGCGCACGGCGTGCGCGCGTCACTTGGTGCCCCAGGTCTTGCGCAGGCCGGCGATCTCCGCGAGGTAGCCGGCAACGCACGCGGGCTGGAGGATCAGACTGTAGACGAACGCGTAGATGAGGAAGCCCGACACGTTGCGGCGCACGCGCAGGCCCGACCCCGCGAACATCTGCGACCCGACGCGGTACATCACCATGTTGACGAGGAGTGCCATCGGCAGGAGCGCGAGCGTGAGCGGCCCCGCGATCCAGAAGATGCCGAAGCACGCGAGCACCATGCCGGGAATGAAGAACACCGTGTAGGCGAGGTCGAGCCACGGAAACAGCACGTTCCACCAGACGAACATCGTGGAGAGACGAGGCTTCAGCAGGATACCCGGGAAGTTGCGGAACGCCTCGATCATCCCGCGCGACCAGCGCTGGCGCTGGCGGACGAACTGGCGCAGCGTGTCAGGAGCGTTGGTGAAGCAGCACGCGTCCTCGGCGTGGCCGACGCGATAGCCGCGCGACAGCAGTGCCCACGTCAGCACGATGTCCTCGCCGACGCAGTCGGCCCATCCGCCGACCTCGGTGAGCGCGCCACGATCGTAGATCGAGAATGCTCCCTGAGCGACCAGCGTTCCCTGATACAGCGATTGCACGCGCTTGATCGCGGCGATGCCGTGGAAGTAGTCCCATTCCTGCGCGCGCGTGACCCAGTTGCGACGCGAGTTGCGCACGAGCATCGTGCCGGCGACGGCGCGCGTATGCGGCGGATCGGAGAGATAGCGTCCGACCAGGTTCTTCAATGCATCGCGATAGAGATACGAGTCGCCGTCGAGCGTCACGACGATGTCGTAGATCGACTCGCCGAGCCCGCGATTGAGCGCGGCCGACTTGCCGGCGTTCTTCGGTTGCCGGATGAGTCGCAGCCACGGATAGTTGCAGGCCGCGACGAGCTCGGCCGTGCGGTCGCGCGAGCCGTCGTCGATCACCAGGACCTCGAACGGACCGGGATAATTCTGGTTCGCGAGCGAGCGCAGCGTGTCGACGATCGACGCCTCCTCGTTGTACGCGGCGATCAGGATCGAGACGGCGGGCCAGGTATCGAACTCGCGGCGCCGCGGGCGCCGGTCGAGCAGCAGGCTCGAAATCAGGAACGCGTTCATGAAACCGGGCGCGAGCGCGATGCCGCCGACGATCGCGAGTGCGAGCGCGCGGCCGGTGATCGCCCCGAGGCTGTCGATCCACGGCAGCGCGACGACGACCGACAGCGCAAGCCACGCGGCGCCGATGACGAGCGCGAGCGCAAACTTGATCCGTACGCTGACGTAGATCGGAGCGTTGGACGGTCGCGCGTCGAGCGCGGGCGCGCTCGCGCACACGGCCGGCGCGGCAACCGGGTGAATGGCCGAGGTGATCGGCTCGGCAACGACGTCGGGTTCCGGCGCTGGTTGCGGCTCGAGGATCGGTGCCGCGCGCGCGGCGGGATCGAAGCGAAGGTTACGGGTGTCGTCGGGCATGGCCAGCACGCTCAGCAATTGGCATGCCGCCGGCGAACGATCGTACAGGTTGCCGTGCACAGCACTGACGACTACAACCTGACATCGCCTAATATTGCGGGTGTGATGGATGCCGATACGAAACGCAATTCCGGCCGGCAACGACGATGCTGACGCTCACGATCAACGGCAAGGCTGCGACGGTGCCCGACGACGCGCGAACGCTCGCCGACCTCGTCGTGACACTCGGGCTTTCCGGCAAGCGGATCGCGATCGAGCGCAACGGGGAAATCGTGCCGAAGAGCCTGCACGCGACGACACCGCTCGGGCCCAGCGATCGGATCGAAATCGTCGGTGCGGTCGGAGGCGGTTGACGCGCACTACCGCGCCGGTGCTGTCGCGACGAAGGCGTAACATTGCCCGCATGAACGCTCCTGAACCCACTGCAAGCCTCGCCGACCCGCTGGTGATCGCCGGGCGCAGCTACCGCTCGCGCCTCCTGATCGGCACCGGCAAGTACCGCGATTTCAACGAGACGCGCGATGCGGTCATCGCATCGGGCGCCGAGATCATGACGGTGGCGATCCGCCGGACCAACATCGGGCAGACCGCCGGAGAGCCAAGCCTCACCGACGTGCTGCCGCCGTCGGAGATCGTCTATCTCCCCAACACGGCCGGTTGCTACACCGCGGACGATGCGGTGCGCACGCTGCGGCTCGGGCGCGAGCTCCTCGACGGGCATCGGCTGTGCAAGCTCGAAGTGCTCGGCGATTCGAGCTCGCTCTTTCCAAATATGCGCGAGACGCTGATTGCGGCCGAGAAGCTTGTCGCCGACGGCTTCGACGTCATGGTCTACACGTCGGACGACCCGATTGCGGCGCGCGAGCTCGAAGCAATCGGCTGCGTCGCCGTGATGCCGCTCGCGTCGCTGATCGGCTCCGGGATGGGCATCCTCAACCCGTGGAACCTGCGCCTCATCCTCGATCAGGCGAAGGTGCCCGTGCTGGTAGACGCCGGCGTCGGCACCGCGTCCGACGCAACGATCGCGATGGAGCTCGGCTGCTCGGGCGTGCTGATGAACACGGCGATCGCCAAGGCGCGCGAGCCGATCCGGATGGCGCGCGCGATGCGCCTCGCCGTCGCGTCGGGGCGCGAAGCGTATCTCGCCGGGCGCATGCCGCGCCGGTATTACGACGCGAGCCCGAGCTCGCCCACGACGGGGCTCGTCGGCTCATAACCCTGGACGACGCTGACCCGGCGCACCGCGCGGTCCGAAGCTACGTGCTGCGGCAGGGGCGCATGTCCCCCGCGCAGCACCGCGCCTGCGACGAGCTGCTGCCGCGCTACGGCGTCACCCCCGCCGAGCCCCTCGACTTCGCGCAAATGTTCGGCCGCGTCGCGCCGGTCGTGCTCGAGATCGGCTCGGGCATGGGGGAGACCACGGCGGCGATTGCGACGGCGCAGCCGGCGGTCGATTTCGTCGCCGTCGAAGTGCACCTTCCCGGCATCGGCGCGCTGCTGCGGCGGATCGAGGCCGGCGGTCTCGCCAATCTGCGCGTGATGCGCCACGACGCGGTCGACGTCGTGACGAGGATGATCGCGCCAGGCTCGCTCGCCGGCATCCACGTGTTCTTCCCCGATCCGTGGCCGAAGAAGCGCCACCACAAGCGGCGCCTGCTGAAGGCTTCGTTCGTGCACGAGCTCGCGCTGCGCCTCGCACCGGGTGGCGTGCTGCACATCGCGACCGACTGGGACGATTACGCGCAGGAGGCGCTCGCGACGCTCGAAGCCGAGCCCCTTCTCGCGAATACCGCCGACGGGTTCGCTCCGCGCCCCGCGCACCGGCCGCTTACGCGCTTCGAGACGCGCGGCGTGAAGCTCGGTCACGAGGTGCGCGACCTCGTGTTCCGGCGCCGCGACTCAGCGGCGCGAGCGGACGATTCGGTACAGGCCGCGCAGGAGCGCTGATCGCCTGATCCGCTCGAGCTCGGCCTCGCGCTCGAGCGCGAGCTTCTCGGCGTGATGAAACGCGGCCGTGAGCTTCGCGATCTCGGCATCACGCTCGGTGACAAGGTGCTGCGCGTGATCGAGCGCCGCGACGAGCTCGGCTGTGTTCGCCATGTGCTCGGCGAGGAGAGCGCGCCCCGCCGCAGCCTCGGCGCGGAGCTCCGCGCGCTCGCGCTCGCCCAGGTGGTCACGGGCAGTGTCGACGGCCTCACGGAACGGTTGCAGCGGATCCGCCGCGACGAACTCGGCGATCATGCGGTCGTAACCGGGATGGCGCTCGCGCAGGAGCTCGCCCGCCTCGCGGGTGCGCGCTTCGCGCTCGTCGGAGAAGCTTACCGCACCCTCGTGGTAGACGAACACGTCGGCCGCGACGACGTTGCGCCAGCCGTGCGCGGCGGCGCGCAGGCAGTAGTCGTTCTCCTCGCCGTAGCCGCGCCCGAAGCGTTCGGCGTCGAAGCTGCCGAGCGCGTCGAGGCACGCGCGCCGCAGATAGAGGCAGAAGCCGACCCCGGTCGGGATCGGCGCCGATTGCCCGCTGTTGACGCTCGCGAACAGCCGGTCGAGTGCGGCGAGACCGAGCGTTCCCGGCACGCCGCCGGTCCAGCCGTTGAACGGATACGAGCAGATCGTCGCGTGATTCGAGAACGGTGTCGCCGTGGCGATCGCGGAATCGCGCGCCACGCACGCAGCGAGACGATCGAGCCAGTCGTTCGCGACCTCGGTGTCGCTGTTGAGCAGCACGACGTCGCGCTCCGGATGGAGCGCGAGCGCGCGGTTGACCGAGCGGACGAAGCCTTCGTTCGCGGCGTTGCGCAGGAGCGTGATGCGTCGCGCGGCATGAAGCTCGTCGAGCCACGCGCAAATTGCGGGCTCGGGGCTCGCGTCGTCGACGACGACGAGCTCGAACGGCGTGCGCTGGGGCGCCGCGAGCACGCTTTCGAGGCAGCGCCTCGTCGCGGCCTCGCCGCGATAGACTGGCACGACGACGTCGATCATCGCGCGAGCCTGCCGCGCCGAAGCCGCAGCCGGCGCAAGATGCCTTGCATGCCCTCGGCGCGCAGAATGCGAAGGATCCGCTGGCGAAGCGAGCGTCCCGCGCGCGGGGCGAGCGCCAGCGCGGCGAGCCGCAACGCGGCGGCCCCTCGCAGCGGCGCGCGCAGCGCCGCGTCGTGGCTCACCTGGAAGCGGCCCTCGGCGCGGCACCAGTCGAGATACTTCGCGTCGAACGGATCGGGGAACGCATCGTGCAGGTCGGCGCGATCGCGGTAGAGCCTGCGCTGCCAGGCTTCGATCGCCGTTCCGTCCGAGTAGCGGCCGAACGCCCACGGCGTGCGGCTCACCGGGTCGTTGTCGGCGACTTCGATCTCGCGCTCGTACCAGGCGATCAGCTCGCCGACCGCCGCGTTGCGGGTCGCATTCTTGATCGCCATGATCCGGTGGGCGCCACTGTCGAAGCCGGTGAAATGATAGAAGCCGAGCGGCTCGTCGTCGATGAAGAAGCCGCCGGCGAAATTGCCGGTCATCGTGCGCGTCGTCAGGTTCCACGTCGCGACGTTGTGCCGCGGCGACTTGACGATCGCGACGCCGTCGAAGAACACCGGCGCGAAATTCACCCACTTCTGGTCGGTGAAGAGCCCGTTCGGGACGTCGGCGCGGCACAGCGCATACGTGCGCTCGCCCCACCAGCGCGCGAAGCGCATCCCCTCGTCCGAGCGGGTCACGCCGATGAAGCCGAGGTTGAAGATGCCGTGCTTCAGGCTCGCGACTTCGTTGTCGAGCACCGCTTCGAGCGTCGTCTCGGGCTGCGTCTGGTGCGGCGTGAGCGCCACGTTCGAGCGCGCGAGGAGTGCCAGGATGTCGTCGACGCGCGAGAAGAGCACGATGTCCGGGTCGAAGTAGAGCACGGTCCGGCATTCGGGAAGCGCCAGGAGCCTCGCGAGCGCGAACGGCTTGATCGCCGTCGCGAGCTCGACGATCTCGTGGCCGAACGCCCAGCGCTTCCAGTCAGGGATTCCGAGACCGGCGACGTCGATCACGTCGTCGAAAGGCTCCCCCTCGACCGCGAGCCAGTCGGGACGCACGTCCGCGAGCGCCAGGTGGATCACCGCCTCGGGGTGGTGACGGCGAATCGAGCGGCACAGGATGCGCACCTTCGGCAGGTAGTTGACCGCCGCGCTGGTGAAGATGTGAAGGCCCGCGTCCATCGAATCGCTATCGCCCGAAGACGATGACGCCGGTTGGGCAGAGCTCGCGCTTCAGCCCCTCTCCGATGCCGGCGTCGTACATCCGGACGCACTCGCGCACCTCGTCGGGCACCGGTATCGAAGAGAGTCCGGCGTCCGCGAGCAGGCTCGTGAAGGCGTTCTCGTAGACGCGCGACAGATCCTTCTCGATCGGATGCACTTCGACCTTCGGGAATCCCAGCTGTTCAGCGAGCTTCATCAGGTACGGTCGATCGAAGACCCACTTGTCGTCGAGCCCGCGCGTCCAGGGCTTCTCGTCGGGCACGCCGAGGCGCGACTGGATGTCGAGCCGCATCGCACGCATGAACCGACCCAGCTCGCCGTCTTCCTCGCCCCGCTCGCGAAGCTTCGCGAGGACGGTCGCGAACATCGAGACCAGCACCAGCGATCCGCCCTCGAGCGGCTCGACGAGGACGATCTTCCCGGAGGAGCGGAGGCTCGCCGCGACGCTCGCGAGCGCCGTCCGCGGATCGAGCAGATGATGAAGCACCGCGCATCCGACGGCAACGTCGAAGGTGTTCGGGCGGAACACCGGCTCGTGAAGGTCGAAACAGAGCGCCTCGATGCGTCCGTGCAATTCGTCGCGCGATGCGACGATGCCGGCGAGCACGCGCAGGAGCTGCGGTGAGATGTCGGACGCAAGCACCTCGGCATGCGGCAGGAGCTGCGCCAGCGGGAACACGCTCGCGCCGCTGCCGGAGCCGATGTCGAGAACGCGCTCGACGCCATCGCGATCGATACCGGCGACGTCGAGGCAGCGATCGATCAGCGGCACGAAGGCAAGTCGCGCGAAATATCGCTGATGATAGGTCGCGGCGTCGTCGGTGAACTGCGCCGTGACGCCGGACGGTCGCCAGCCACGGTGCACGAGTATCGCGCCATCGCGCACGAACTCGACGCCGGGGCGCAGAATTCCGGCCAGACGCGTATCCGGCGGTGCGCCCCTGCGCACGCCGGGCGCCGTTCCTGGCAGGTGATCCCGGAGTCGGCGGACACCGAGCGCAGCGGTACGCCCCATCGAGCGCGCGCCGTGGCGGATCGAAATCATCATCGTCCGCTCAGCGGTGATCGACGAGCGCGGCGCCCGGCATCGGTTGCCGGAGTGCCGCGACCTGCGTTGCCGCGAGCTCGCGATGGAACGCGACGAGGGTCTCGAGTGCGGCCGCCGCACTCACCTCGCCGCAGAGTCTTGCATTGGCATCGCCTCGCAGCCGCTCGCCCGGCGCACCGAGATCGAACGCGACGATCGGCACCCCGAGGCGCACCAGCTCCTCGACGACGTAGGAGAACGTTTCGGGGCAGATCGACGGGAAGAGCGCCATGTTGATCCCATGCGCCTCGATGAGGTCCGCGAGGTCTTCGCGCCGATAGCGCCCGGTCACGGTCAGCCGCTTCGATTCGACGCGAAGGTCGAGCGCCCCGATGACGACGACCTTCAGCGGGAGCTCCTCCCGGTCCGCGCGGAGGACGAGATCGCGAACGATCTCCGCTCCCTTCTGCGGGCTGATCTGTCCGACGACGGCGACGGCGAGCGGTGCGCGGTGGTCGATCGACGGCAGGCGCGGCGGCGCGTAGTCGACGCGGTGCGGGACGACCGTCACGTGCCCATCGGCGAGCGCGGGCCACGCACGCAGGATGAGCTCGCGCGACGACTGCGAGAAGCAGCGCACCTCGTCGGCGACGCCGAGACAGCGCCCCCAGATCGCCCGCCACGGGCCGATCGCCGACGGCGGCGAGAGCGCCATCCAGCTCGCGCGGTGTGCAGCGAGGCAGCGCGCGCATTCGGAAAGCGCGGGAATGCCGCAGTAGCGCCCCTCGGCGTTCAGCAGGACGAACGACGGGCAGACGGCGAAGTAATCGTTGACGGCGATCGTGAGGCGCATCGCGCTCTTCGCCTCGCGCAGGCCGGCGAGCCATTCGGCGAACGCGAGCGGCTCGTCGAACGAGACCGGGCTGTTCACGAACATCTCGTCGACAGTCAATGCGTCGAGGATCGGCTCGAGCGCGAGATACGACCCCGCGCGGTAGATGCCGCCCTGCGTCTCCGAGCTCGCGCAATGCTCGACGCGATAGTCGAGCGTCGGGAAGTTGTACGTGCACAGAAGAACGTCTCTGCCCGCAGCGACGTACCCGGCAATCACGTCGCGCCGGTAGACATTCGCGCCGCCGCCCATGTTGTGGTCGAAGACGATAACGACGCGGGTGCCGCCGCTTATGCCGGCGTCGCCGCCGATGCCGCCGCCGCCGATGCGTGCGACCAGCGCGCGCCGCACCGATGCATCCTCGAGCGACGCGGCGGCGTAATTCTGCGCGGCGGCCCGCTCGGCGATTCCGCGCAGATCCCCTCGTGCGAGGCGCCTGCCGACCGCGCGCACGAGATAGCCGAGCGCGCGCAGCCTGCGCGAGCCGCCGGCCGATGCGCGCTCGACCGAAGCGGTGACGTCGATCGCGCGGACTCCGCCGTCGGCATACCGGACCTCGAGCGTGATCGAGCGCGCGGGGGAATCCTCGACGTAGCCGGTGACGACGAAGCCCGACGAGCCCGCGCCGGTCAGCTGCGGCCATGCTTCCTCGACGTCCGGGCGCGCGAGCCCGCAGGTGACCGGAAGCGTTCGCCGCCAGCCGTCACCTTCGAGCGTCAGCGCGAGCGATTCGATTGCCCGCCCGGCCTCGGCGATCCAGCCCCAGCCGAACACGCGCGGCCCGCGCGCGATCAGCCGGTCGATCGCGTAGCGAAGTCCGTCGCTGCCCGTAGAGCGAAGTTCGTCGCTCGCTGCAGGCGTTGCTGGCCCGGTGTTCATTCGAGGGTCACCGTCACTCGAGGCTCACCATCATTCGAGGGTCACGACGATCGGCTGGTGGTCCGAGGCCTGCGTGACCGCGTCGACATCGATCGCTGCAATCCTCGCGAGCGCTGACGGGTCGGCGAACACGAAATCGCAGTGGAGCTCGGGCTCGTTGGGGCGAAGCTTCTCGTAGAGCTTGAACGTCGTCGGGTGCGGTGCCGTCGGGTGACGCGTCCGCCACGCGTCGGCAAGTGGCGGTGTCGCGTCGGCGAGCGCAGATGCCGCGCCATCGTCGAACGGAGCGACGAGGCGCAGGTAATCGGCGGAATCGGGCTCGAAGTTGAAATCACCGACGATCAATGTCGCGCGCGGGCGCGGCGGGGCGTCGAACGGGCCGCCGTCGTCGATCGTCACCGCGAACTCGCGCGCGTGCGCGCCGCCGTCGGCGTAGATCGTCCGCAGCGCGTCGACCTGCGCTGCGCGCTGTATCGCGGAATAGTATTCGAGGTGCGTCGTGATGATGCGCAGGCGGCCGGACGGCGTCTCGATCACCGCTTCGACGGCGATCCGCGGCATGCCGGGTACGCCCGGGTCGCTCGGATACGGGAGCAGGTGACGGTACACCTCCCCGACCGGCAGGCGCGAAAGGATCATGTTGCCGAAGCGTCGTCGCCGCGCGCTGTCTCCGGGCCGGTCGACGGCAACGCCTTCGATCGCCGTGTAACCGGGCAGAAGCGCGGCGAGCTCGGCGAACTGATCGGCGTCGCTCGCCCCGGCAAGCCGCGGATGCGGGAAGTTGTCGGCGACCTCCTGCAGGCAGAGAACGTCGAAATCGGCGAGCGCGCGTGCCTCGCGCACGATCCGCTGCGAATCGATGCGTCCGTCGACGCCGCGGCACCACTGGATGTTCCAGGTGATCAGGATCATCGCGCGATGGGGCTCGGCGCCTGGCTCAGCGGATGCCGGCGCGCATGAACGACTGCACGAACTGCTTCTGGAAGAGCAGGAACGCGACGAGGAGCGGCAGCGTCGACAGCAGCGTCGCGGCGCTGATGATCGACCAGTCGAGGCCCTGGTCGGTGGCCGAGAACACCTGCAGCCCGACGGTGACCGGGCGCGACTCGACCGAGTTGGTGATGATGAGCGGCCACAGGAAGTTGTTCCAGTGGTACGACACCGACACCAGCGCGTAGGCGAGGTAGGTCGGGCGCGCGAGCGGCACGTAGACCTTCCACAGCGTCGCGAGCGGCGAGCAGCCCTCGACGTGCGCCGCCTCGTCGAGCTCGCGCGGCACTGTCTTGAACGTCT
Source organism: Casimicrobiaceae bacterium (assembly GCA_036379595.1). Lineage (GTDB taxonomy): Bacteria > Pseudomonadota > Gammaproteobacteria > Burkholderiales > Casimicrobiaceae > VBCG01. The sequence continues at coordinate 21,904 of DASVGI010000081.1, forward strand.
GGCGCAGGAGGAAGATGCCGAAGGCGCTCGCCATGTAAGGCAGGCCGATCGAGAGGATCGTGTCCTTGATGCCGAGTACCGTCATCGTCCGGTAGTTCTCGACGATCAGTACGTCGGGCATCACCATCAGCTGCACCAGCACGAGCGCGAACACGATCCCGCGCCCGGGAAACTCGAAGCGCGCGAACGCATAGGCGGCGAGCGTCACCAGCACGAGCTGCGCGGCGAGCACCATCGTGACGAGCGCGACGGTGTTCAGGAAGTAGCGCGCGAACGGCGCTGCGTGCCAGGCGCGTACGAAGTTCGCGATCGTCCACGGCGCCGACAGCGTGAAGTGCGTCGAGTCGGCGGAAGAATGGAACGCGGCCCAGAACGCGTAGAGAAGCGGCAGGATCCAGAGGATGCCGAGCAGCCACGCCGCGACGGTTTCGAGCGAGCGCACCGGCCAGCCGGGTCCGTTCAGCACGAGGTGCCGCACCGGCGACGCCACAGCCCCCGCGGAAGCCGGCAGCGTGCTCACTGGTAGTGCGTCCTGCGCTCGAGGAAGCCGAACTGCAGGAGCGCCGCCGCCGCGAGGATCGCGAGCAGCACCATCGTGAGCGCCGCGGCGTAACCCGAGTCGAAGAAGCGGAAGCCGATCTCGTAGATGTAGTAGAGCAGGAGCTCGGTCGCGTTATCGGGGCCGCCGCGCGTCATCACGACGATGTGGTCGACCATCCGGAACGCGTTGATCACCGCGTTCACCAGGACGAAGAGCGTCGTCGGCATCAATAGAGGGAACGTCACGCGGCGGAAAAAGTAGAAGCGCGACGTGCCCTCGATCGCCGCCGCTTCGGCGAGCTGTGGCGACATCCCCTGCAGCGCCGCAAGGTAGAAAATCATGAAGAAGCCGGCTTCCTTCCAGATCGCGACGACCATCACCGCGGGAAGCGCGGTGTCGCGGCTGCCGAGCCAGTTGTGCCCGGCGAATCCGAACCAGCCGAGGAATTGCTCGAGGAGGCCGTACTCGGGCGTATAGAAGAAGAGCCAGATGTTGGCGACCGCGATCATCGGGAGGATCGTCGGCGTGAAGTACGCGAGGCGCAGCACGCCTCGTCCGGCGATCCGCCCATTCACCCAGATTGCCATCAGCAGTGCGAGCGCGATCGACAGCGGAATCGTGCCGAGCGCGTACCACAGGTTGTTGACAAGCGCCTGCCAGAACACCGGGTCCTCGACGAGGTTCCGGTAGTTGTCGAGGCCGATGAACTTCGACGCGTGGTTCGCGCGCGGCGTGGAATAGAAGCTGTGGACGAGGTTCGCGATCGCCGGGTAATGCGTGAAGAGCGCGAGCAGCGCCATCGCGGGCAGGAGAAGCAGCCACGCGTAGAGCCACTCGCGCGTTCGGGTCATCGTCAGCGATACGGGTCAGCGATACGGTTTGAGCAGCCGGTCGGCCTCGCGCTGGGCGTCCTTCATCGCCGCCGCCGGCGACTTGCTGCCGGTGAGCGCTGCCTGGAGGCCGTCGTTCAACGCCTTGGTGACGCGCTGGTTGTCGTGCGTCGAGAGCTCGGCCTTGGCATACGGAAGCTGGTCGCGCGCGACCGCCGCGGGCGGGAAGCCCTCGACGTACTTCTTCATTTCGGGTGTGTCCCACGCGTCCGCACGCACGGCGATGTAGCCGGTTTCGATGCCCCATTGTGCGGCGCGCTCGGGCTGCGTCACCCACTTGATGAACTCGAACGCGGCCTCGCGCTGTGCTTGCGTCGACTTCTTGAAGATGTAGAAGTTGCCGCCGCCGGTCGGACTCCCGCGGCGCTTGTTCTCCGGCAGCATCGCGACGCCGAAGTCGAACTTCGCGTTCTTGCGGATGTTGGTGAGGTTGCCGGTCGTCGTCCACATCATCGCGACGCGGCCTTCGAGAAAGTCCTTCGGCGTCGTGCCCCAGTCGACGATGCCGGGCGGATGCACCTTGTACTTGTTGACGAGATCGACCCAGTACTGCAGCGCGCCGACGGTCTCTGGCTTGTCGTAATAGACCTCGGTGCCCGCGGGGTTCATCAGGTTGATGCCGTTCTCGATCACGAGCCCCTGGAACAGCCAGTACGGAAAGCCCGAGGACGGGATCTGCACACCCCATTGGGTGACCTTGCCCGACGCGTCGCGCTTCGTCAGCTTCTCGGCGTCGGCGGTCATCTCCTTCCACGTCGCCGGCGGATGGTTCGGGTCGAGCCCCGCCGCCTTGAACGCATCCTTGTTGTAGTACATCACGACGGTCGAGCGCTGGAACGGAATGCCCCAGGTCTTGCCGCCGGTCTGGCTGTTCTCCATGAACGCCGGGTAGAAGCTCGAGAGCCACGCGCGGTCGGCGTCGGTCTTGATGAGCTCGTCGAACGGGATGATCGCGTCCTCGTCGATCAGCGTGTACATGTCGGTCGAGAGCAGGATCGACGTGACCGGTGGATCGCCGCCCTTCACCGCAGTCAGCGCCTTCGCGATCGACTCCTGGTAGCTCCCCGAGTAGATCGGCTTCAGCTTGATGTTGGGATGATCCTTCTCGAAATCGGCGGCGTAGCCGTCGATGATCTTCGTGATCGGTCCGCCGACCGCCACCGGGTAATAGAACGGAACCTCGACCGGCCCCTGCGCGAAGGCCGGTGCTGCGAAAAGCGCCGCGAACAGCGCGGTGGACGCGCCGACGAGCGCTCCCAGGAACTTCATCGTTCGACCCATCTTCTCCTCCTCTGCGTTAAAGCGATGGCATCATCTGCGTTAAAGCGACGGCATCACGCGAGCTGCGTGACCCCTTGCCGTCGTGATGCGGGTTGCGCGTGGCGTCCGTCCGGAGCGAAATAATGCTCGGCGCCGGCCGCCCAGGTAAGCCAGGTCGCGTCGCCGCGCGAGAGCCCGACGCTTCCGGGCGTGCGCACCGAGATCGTCTGCGGGCCGACCCTGCAGGAAACGAGCGAATCGCCGCCGAGATACTCGACCGCCTCGACCGCGGCGCGAAGCCCCTTCTCGAACGCGAGCGCGATGTGCTCGGGGCGGAGGCCGAGCGTGCCCCCGGCGCACGAGCCGTCGAGGACCGCGGGACCGTCGGAGCCCTCGATCACCGCACCGTCGCGGCCCGGCACGAGCTTCAGGAGATTCATCGGCGGAGTGCCGATGAAGCGCGCGACGAACGTGCTCGCCGGCTGCTCGTAGAGATCGACCGGCGCGCCGTCCTGCTCGATCCTGCCCGCGCGCATCAGCACGACGTGGTCGGCCATCGACATCGCCTCGACCTGGTCGTGCGTCACATACACCATCGTGATGCCGAGCTTGCGCTGCAGCGCGCGGATCTCGACGCGCATCTCGGCGCGAAGCTGCGCGTCGAGGTTAGACAGCGGCTCGTCCATCAGGCACACCGGCGCCTCGGCGATGATCGCGCGCCCGAGCGCGACGCGCTGCTGCTGCCCGCCGGAAAGCTGCGAGGGCTTGCGCTGCAGGAGCGTGGCGAGGCCCAAGAGATCGGCGACGCGCGCAAGGCGTGCCTCGAGCTCAGCGCGGGGGACCCTGCGCACGCGCAGGCCGAACACGATGTTCTCGCCGACGGTGAGATGCGGAAAGAGCGCATAGCTCTGGAACACCATCGCGATCGAGCGCTTCGCCGGCGGCAGTCCCGTCACGTCGCGGCCGGCGATCGTGATGCGGCCCGAGTCCGCCTGCTCGAGACCGGCGACGAGCCGCAGTGTCGTCGACTTGCCGCAGCCCGACGGACCGAGGAGCACGTTGAGCGTTCCGGCGTCGAAGGCGAACGTGACGTCGTCGACGGCGCGCACGACGCCCTCGGCGGTCGACCAGTGCTTGCTCACGTGCTCGGCACCGATCGCGGACATCGGTTCAGCCGAAGAGTGCAGTGAGCGCGGCGCCCGGATCGGGAGCGCGCATGAACGCCTCGCCGACGAGAAATGCGTTGACGTCGTGACGGCGCATCTGCGCGACGTCGCGCTGCGCGACGATGCCACTCTCGGTGACGACGAGCCGCCCCGGCGGGACGTGCGGCAGGAGCTCGAGCGTCGTGTGCAGCGACACCGCAAACGTCCGCAGGTTGCGGTTGTTGATGCCGATCAGCGCCGAATCGAGCGCGAGCGCACGCTCGAGCTCGGCGCGGTCGTGGACCTCGACCAGCACGTCCATCCCGAGCGAGCGAGCGCGCGCAGCGAGCGACGCGAGCGTTGCGTCGTCGAGCGCGGCGACGATCAGCAGGATCGCGTCGGCGCCGAGTGCGCGCGATTCGGCAACCTGGTAGTCGTCGATGACAAATTCCTTGCGCAGCACCGGAAGCCGACACGCCGCGCGCGCTTCGACGAGGTGCTCGGGGGCACCCTGGAAGAAACTCCGATCGGTCAGCACCGAGAGGCACGCGGCCCCGGCACGCTCGTACGACGCCGCGATCGCCGCCGGATCGAAGCCCTCGCGCAGGAGACCGCGGCTGGGGCTCGCGCGCTTGATCTCGGCGATCACCGCGGGTGCGCCGGCCGCGATCTTCGCGGCGAGCGCCGCTGCGAACCCTCGCGGTGGCGGCGCTTCCGCTGCCGCACGCTCGACGTCGGCTGGCGGACGTGCGGCGCGGGCTGCGGCGACCTCGTCGCGCTTCGCCGCGACAATTTGCGCGAGGATGTCGGCCGCGCTCACGCGGCGACCGACTGCGTGGTCGCGACGAACTCCTCGAGCTTGCGCCTCGCCGCACCGCTCGCGATCACCGCGCGCGCACGATCGATGCCGGCGGCGATCGAATCGGCGAGGCCGGCGGCGTAGAGCGCCGTTCCGGCGTTCAGCACGACGATTTCGCGCGGCGTCCCTTCGACCCCGGACAGGGCTTCGAGCACCATCTCCTTCGACTCGGCGGCCCCGGACACCCTGAGCCCGCGGTGCGATTTCATGTGCAGCCCGAAATCCTCCGGATGAATCTCGTACTCGCGGATCTCGCCGTCCCTGAGCTCGCCCACCATCGTCGCCGCGCCGAGCGAAACCTCGTCCATGCCGTCCTTGCCCCAGACGACCATCGCGCGCCGGCTGCCGAGGCGCTGCAGCACGCGCACGTGAATGCCGACGAGGTCGGGGTGGAACACGCCGACGAGCTGATTCGCGGCGCCCGCCGGGTTGGTGAGCGGGCCCAGGATGTTGAATATCGTCCGCACGCCGAGCTCGCGGCGCACCGGACCCGCGTGCTTCATCGCGCCGTGGTGGCTCGGCGCGAACATGAAGCCGACGCCGCACGCCTCGATGCACGCGGCGACCTGCGCCGGATTCAGCATGATGTTGGCGCCGAGCGCCTCCAGCACGTCGGCGCTCCCTGAGCTCGACGACACCGAGCGGTTGCCGTGCTTGGCGACGCGACCGCCGGCTCCGGCAACCACGAACATCGATGCCGTCGAGATGTTGAACGTGCGCGAAGCGTCGCCGCCGGTGCCGACGATGTCGATCAGGTGCTCCGGATCGGGCACGTCGACGCGCGTCGCGAACTCGCGCATCACCTGTGCGGCGGCGGCGATCTCGCCGACCGTCTCCTTCTTCACCCGCAGCGCGATCGTGAGCGCGGCGATCATCACCGGCGACACTTCGCCGCTCATGATCCTGCGCATCAGCGACAGCATCTCGTCGTGGAAGATCTCCCGATGCTCGATGGCGCGCTGCAGCGCGTCCTGAAGCGTGATCGTCATGGCGTCGCGCAGTTTAAACCGTCACCGCGAGGAAGTTCGCGAGCACCCTCTTGCCGTGCTCGGTGAGGACCGCCTCCGGATGGAACTGGACTCCTTCGACGGGAAGCTCGCGGTGGCGCACCGCCATGATCTCGCCGTCTTCCGACGTCGCCGTGACGTCGAGCTCGGGCGGCAGGCTCGCACGCTCGATCGCGAGCGAGTGGTAGCGCGTCGCGGAGAACGGCGACGGGATGCCGGCGAATACGCCGCGCCCGTCGTGGACCACCGACGAGAGCTTGCCGTGCATCACGCGCTGCGCGCGCACGATCCGCGCGCCGAACGCCTGGCCGATCGCCTGGTGCCCGAGGCAGACTCCGAGCAGCGGCACCTTGCCGGCGAAGCGCCGCACCAGCGGCACCGAGATCCCCGCCTCGCTCGGTGTGCACGGACCCGGCGAGATGACGATGCCCTCGGGTGCCAGCGCCTCGACGTCGTCGAGGCTCACCTGGTCGTTGCGCACGACCTTGACGCTCGCCCCGAGCTCGCCCAGATACTGGACGAGGTTCCAGGTGAAGCTGTCGTAGTTGTCGAGCATCAGGATCATGATCGTCACGCTTTGCGCGCGGCCGGGTTGGGCACGGGCTCGCCGATCTTCACCAGCGTGTTGCGATCGGTGTGCGCGAAGGGTTCGCTCTCACCCGGAATGATGAGCGTCGTCTGCTGCTCGTACGACCAGGTGCCGTCGTCGTGGATCGTGATGGTGATCGCGTAGCGATCGGTGCGAAACGCGTATTCGAGGAAAGGATTGGAAGAAATGCCGTTGACCGTGGAGCCGCGCACGGCCTCGAGCCGGAACGACTTCGCGTCGGCCGCAGCATGGCCGACGGCCATCGCGGATTGTCCGCGCGGGATCGCGACGGTCTGGATCACGGTGCCGGTAGCCGGCTCCCACAGCCAGTAACCGACCTGATCGTGCAGCGTCTCGACCTCGCCGGGCTTGACGATGTGCGTGTGATAGCGCAGTCCGTAGTACAGCTGCGGCCCGTTGGTCTGCGCGTCGATCGGTTGCAGTTCGATGCGCTCGACGTACGGCTGTCGTTCCGGACCGGCAGGTTTCGGATTGATGTCGAGGCCCTGCGCGCTCGTCCAGACGCCCGCCATCGGGGTCAGCGGCCCCAGGTTGGCGAGCGTGTTCGCGTCGGGCGTGGGCTCGGTGTAGATGTCCTTCGGGAATTGGGTCATGGCCGATCCTGATCTTTGCAACTTAGCTTAGCAGGACGGTCGAATCGGAAGGAGGTGTCTCGAGCTCGAGCGCTTCCACCGCGGTTCCGACGAGCGCGATGTGACCGCGCCGCCGGTTGTGCCCGGTATCGCTGTAGGCGAATTTGTAAACGCGGCGCAGGTGCAGTCTGCCGCCGGCATCGCGCGCCGCGCCGAGCGAAGCGAGCGCCACGGTGTCGTCGAGGAAGAAGAGTCCATGCGCCTCGCACGCCCGGCGCATCGCATCGTTGGCCGCCTCGCGCACGCGCAGGCTGTCCCAGACGAAGCCCGCGACGCACGCCGCGATGACGAGAACGACGAGCTCGGGCCAGCTCAGCATCGCCCCGACCCGCTCACGGCTCCGAATCGAGGCCGAGCTGGACCATCTCGGCCGCGCGCAGCACGGCGCGCGCCTTGTTCTGCGTCTCCTGCCATTCGGTCTCGGGCACCGAGTCGTGAACGATGCCGCCGCCCGCCTGCACGTAGAGCATGCCGTCACGGACGATCGCGGTGCGGATCGCGATCGCGAGGTCCATGTCGTCGTGGAAGCTGATGTAGCCGACCGCGCCGGCGTAGATGCCGCGCGCCGTCGGCTCGAGCTCGTCGATGATCTCCATCGCGCGCACCTTCGGCGCGCCGCTCACCGTCCCGGCCGGGAACGCGGCGGCGAGGACGTCGATCGCCGACACGCCGGGCGGAAGGTCGCCCTCGACGTTCGACACCATGTGCATCACGTGCGAATAGCGTTCGATCTCGAACTGCTCCGTCACGCGCACGCTGCCGATCGACGCGACGTGGCCGACGTCGTTGCGCCCGAGGTCGAGCAGCATCAGGTGCTCGGCGCGCTCCTTCGGGTCGGCGAGAAGCTCCTCGGCGAGGCGCTCGTCAGCCTCGCGCGTCGCGCCGCGCGGACGCGTGCCGGCGATCGGGCGCAGCGTCACCGTGGAGCCCTCCTTGCGCACGAGAATCTCCGGCGATGCGCCGACGATGTGGAAGTCGCCGAGATCGTAATAGAACATGTACGGCGACGGGTTGAGCGAGCGCAGCGCGCGGTAGAGCGACAGCGGCGAAGCGGCGAACGGCATCTTCATCCGCTGCGACAGCACGACCTGCATGATGTCGCCGGCTGCGATGTAGTCGCGTGCGCGGCGCACCGCGGCCTGGAACGCTTCGGCGCCGGTCTCGCTCTCGGCGCGGGTGACCGCAGTCGCGGTCTGATACGGAATCGCGGCGGGCGCGCGGAGCTTGCGCCGCAGCTGCTGCAGCCGGTCCTGCGCGTTCCAGTAGGCGTTGGGCTCGCCCGGGTCGGCGTAGACGATGAGGTAGATCTTCCCCGACAGGTTGTCGATCACCGCGAGCTCGTCGGTCAGAAGCAGCAGCATGTCGGGAAGATCGGCGAGCGCATCGCCCGGCGCATGCCGGCGATCGCCGAGCCTCGGCTCGATCGAGCGGACGGTGTCGTAGCCGAAATAGCCTGCGAGCCCCCCGCAGAAGCGCGGCAGCCCCGGCTGGGGTGCTGCGCGAAAGCGTCCGAGGAAGCCGCGCAGGAAGACGAGGGGATCGCCCTCGAAGCGCTCGACGACGGCGCCGCGATCCTCGACCTCGACCTCGTTGCCCGACACGCGGATGCGCACCCGCGCAGGAAGGCCGATGAACGAATAGCGGCCGAAGCGCTCGCCGCCGACCACCGACTCGAGCAGGAACGTGTAGCGCTGCTGCGCGAGCTTGAGGTAGAGCGACAGCGGCGTATCGAGGTCGGCGAACGACTCGAGCGTCAGCGGAATGCGGTTGTAGTGCTGCGCCGCGAGGGCGCGAAATTCCGCTTCGGTCATCATCCGCAAGTTCCTCGGGCGTGAGTCGCGCTGCCGGCGCTCACGCGGCAGGCTTCGCGGCGGCGATCTTCGCGCGCATCGCGGCGATCGTCGCGGCGTAGTCGGCGCTGCCGAAGATCGCGCTTCCGGCAACGAACGTGTCGGCGCCGGCCGCGGCGATCGCGGCAATGTTGTCGACCTTCACTCCCCCGTCGACTTCGAGGAGGATCTCGCGGCCGGTGCGCTCGCTCGCAGCATCGACGAGCTTTCGCGCGGCTTTCAGTTTTTCGAGCGCGTGGGCGATGAACTTCTGCCCGCCGAATCCCGGATTGACCGACATGATGAGCACGAGATCGAGCGAGTCGATTACGTGCATCAGCCAGTCGAGCGGTGTTGCCGGGTTGAAGACGAGCCCGGCCTTGCAGCCGCTGTCGTGAATGAGCCCGATCGTGCGATCGACGTGCTCCGACGCCTCGGGATGGAAGCTGATGATCGACGCGCCCGCGGCCGCGAAATCGGGAACGATGCGATCGACCGGCTTCACCATCAGGTGCACGTCGATCGGCACCGTGCTGTGCGGCCGGATCGCTTCGCACACCAGCGGCCCGATCGTCAGGTTCGGCACGTAGTGGTTGTCCATCACGTCGAAGTGCAGGAGATCGGCGCCGGCGCCGATCACCGCGCGCACCTCGTCCCCGAGACGGGCGAAATCGGCCGACAAGAGCGACGGGGCAATCCGGAAGTTGCGCTTCATCGCCGACTATAATCGCAGAAATCGGAGTCAATGGCGCACGGAACAGAGGTATGGCGGACGACAAGCGGTACGCGATCTCGATATCGCCGAAATCGACCTACCTGGAAAGCCAGTCGGACCCCGGGAAGGGGCAGTTCGTGTTCGCGTACACGATCACCGTCACCAACACCGGCAGCATCGCCGCCCAGCTCGTCAGCCGGCACTGGATCATCACCGATGCCGAGCACCGCGTGCAGGAGGTGCGCGGCGCGGGGGTCGTCGGCAAGCAGCCGGTGCTGCGGCCCGGGGAAAGCTTCGAGTACACGAGCGGGACGAGCCTCGCGACGTCAGTCGGGACGATGCACGGCAGCTACCAGATGATCGCCGAGGACGGCACCGCGTTCGACGCGCCGATCCCGATCTTCACGCTGTCGATCCCGCGCACGCTCCATTGATCCCGCGCGGGTTGCGCCGGCTTGCCGTCTCCACCGCGGTCGCCGCCGCGGTCGCCGCAGTGATCACACTCGCCGGATGCCAGGTCGCTCCGGTCAAGCCACCGGTCGCGCCTCCGGTTCCGCCGCACGCGGTCTACGCGCCGGCCGGTTTCGATTCGCTCCCCGGGTGGCGCGACGACGACGTCGCTACTGCCTGGCCGGCGTTCCTCGAATCCTGCAAGGCCTTCGCGGCGCGCGCGACGACAATCGATGCGTGGCGCGACGTCTGCGCGCGTGCCGCCGCCATCGACTTCGGCGACAAAGCTGCGATCCGCGCGTACCTCGAAGCGAACCTCGCTCCGTGGCGGGTGACGTCGTCGGACGGCAGCACCTCGGGACGCGTGACCGGATACTACGAGCCGCTGATCTCCGGTTCGCTGACGCCGACCGGGCCGTACACGACGCCGATCTACGCGCCGCCCGACGACCTCCTGACGATCGATCTCGTGAGCCTCTATCCCGAGCTCGCCGGCAAGCGCGTGCGCGGGAGGCTCGACGGCAGGCGCGTCGTCCCGTATTGGACGCGCGCCGACATCGATGCCGGCCGCGCCGACACCGAGGGTAAGGTCCTTGCGTGGGTCGCCGATCCGGTCGACGCGTTCTTTCTGCAGGTGCAGGGGTCGGGTCGCATCCGCCTCGACGACGGCACGATGCTGCGCGTGGGCTACGCCGACCAGAACGGCCAGCCGTACCGGTCGATCGCGCGCGTGCTGATCGATCGAGGCGAGATGACCGCCGACCAGGCGTCGATGCAGTCGATCCGCGCGTGGGGGAAGGCGCACATGAGCGAGCTCCCTGCGCTCCTCGAAGCCAATCCGAGCTACGTGTTCTTCCGCATCGTGCCGCCGCCCGCGCCGGGCTCGCTCGACGCGATGATCGACGGCCCGATCGGCAGCCTCGGCGTGCCGCTGCTCGCCGGCCGGACGATCGCCGTCGACCGGCGCTCGATCCCACTCGGCGCACCGGTGTGGCTCGTCACGACGTATCCGCTCTCCGACGAGCCGCTGCAACGGCTCGTCCTCGCCCAGGACACCGGCGGCGCCATCAGCGGGCCGCTGCGCGTCGATTTCTTCTGGGGATTCGGCGACGAGGCCGGGTCGCGTGCCGGGGCAATGCGCGAGGATGGCCGGCTGTGGGTGCTCTGGCCGCGAGGCGC
>DASVGI010000082.1:0-4437 GCA_036379595.1 Casimicrobiaceae bacterium
AGGCAAGACCTGACCCCGGGGCCGCCCATCCGGCAGCGCGTCCCGGCATTCGAGGAACGCGCGCACCTGGCAGGCTTCGCAGGTGGCCGGATCGAGCTTCGCGTAGATCGTGCGCAGCGCGTCGGCCTTGGTGCCGTGGACGTTCGCGTGCCCGAACTCGGCGAGCTGGCCACCGCGTTCGAGCACGGCGCGCACCGGCCGCTTGAGGCTGCAGAGGTGCAGCGTGACGCCGGCGTCGCGCATCGCGCGCGCCTCGTGGACGAGCAGGTCCGCACCCGCCGCGTCGATGAAGTTGACGCCGCTGCAGACAATGAGCGCGTGACTGACTCCGCGGCGCGCCCGGCGCATCGCTTCGAACTCGTCGCGCAGGTGCTCGACCGCGCCGAAGAACAGCGATCCGTCGATGCGCAGGATGTCGAGTTGCGGGCACAGCGGCGTATGCGCCGTGACGCGCGTGAACCGCCGCGTCGGCGATTCGGGGTCGGGCAGCACGCGCGTGAGCTCGGGGTGCGTCGTGCGGTTGAGGTAGACGAGCAGCGACACCAGCACGCCGACGAGGATCGCGACCTCGAGCCGGATCGTGAGCGTCGCGACGAAGGTGATCGCAAGCGACAGCGCGTCACCGCGGCTCGTTTTCCACACGTGGCGCGCGGCCGCGACGTCGATCAGTCCGCGTCCGACGACGAACAGCACCGCGGCCATCGACGCAACGGGGAGCCGCGTCGCCAGCGGCGCCACGACGAGGAGAATGGCGAGCAGCCAAAACGCCGAGAATACTCCGGCGAGCGGCGTTCTCGCGCCCGCCTCGAAGTTCGCTCCGGTGCGATTGAACGAGCCCGACGTCGGGTAGCTCGACGTGAACGCGCCGACGATGTTGGCGAGGCCCTGCCCGATGAATTCCTGGTTGCCGTCGATCCGCTGCCCCGAGCGCAGTGCCACCGCGCGCGCCGACGAAATCGCCTCCGACAGCCCGATCACCGTGAGGCCGAGTGCCAGCGGGGCGAGCGTCTCCCACGTGCGAAACGTGAACTCGGGCATCGACAGCGGTGGAATCGCCGAAGGCAGCGCGCCGATCGTCGGGACGTGCGCGATGCCGGCGCGTTCGAGGATCCACGCGTAGACGGCGCCGACGACGATCGCGGTCAGCATGTACGGAATGCGCTTGAGCCAGCGCGCGCCGGCGATCGCCGCGATGAGCGTGACGACGCCGACCGACAGCGTCGCCAGGTCGGTGTCGGGAAGGTGCGTGACGAACGCCGTCAGTGAGTGGAAGAAATTCGGGTGCTGCGGGATCGCGATCCCGAAGAAGCTGTGGAGCTGGGCGCCGATGATGAGGCAGCCGGCGCCGGCGGTGAAGCCGATCACCACCGCGGTCGAGACGAAGTTGACGAGGGCACCGAGCCGCGCCACACCGAGGCCGAGCTTGATCAACCCCACCATCAGGTTGAGCGTCAGCACGAGCCCGATGTAGGTCGGCGTGAAGGGCATCGCGAGCGCGCCGACGGTCGCGAAGACCATCAGCGACGTCGCGTTCGTCGGCCCCGATACGAGGTGCCACGACGAGCCCCACAGCGCGCCGACGATCGCCGGCAGCATCGCGCCGTAGAGCCCGTATTCGGGCGGCATGCCGGCGAGCGTCGCGTAGGCGACACCCTGCGGCAGCACCATCACCGCCCCGATCAGCCCGGCGACGACGTCGGCGCGCAGGGTCGGCCGGTCGACGTGATGCCGCCAGCCGAGAAACGGCAGCAGGCGGACGAGGCCTATACCTTTCCTTTCCACGGGACCAGCACGCGTTCGATGTAGCGCATCAGGAGGTCGAACGCGAACGCGAACAGCCCGATCACGATGATACCCATGATGACGGTATCGCTCTGCAGGTACTGCGCGGCATTCAGCACCATGAAGCCGAGGCCGCGGGTCGCGGCGACCATCTCGGCGGCGACCAGCGTCGTCCAGCCGAAGCCGATGCCGATGCGCATCCCGGTGAGGATCTCTGGAGTCGCCGCCGGCAGCACGACGTGCCAGATGATCTGCATCCGCGAGGCGCCCATCGCGTACGCGGCGTGGATCTGCTCGATGCCGACCGAGCGCACGCCGGCGCGCGCCGAGATCGCCATCGGGGCGAAGATCGCGAGGAAGATGAGCAGGATCTTCGAGAGCTCGCCGATGCCGAACCAGATGATCATCAGCGGCAGGTAGGCGAGCGGCGGCAGCGGGCGGTAGAACTCGATCGGCGGGTCGAAGATGCCGCGCATGATCCGGTTGGTGCCCATCAGGATGCCGATCGGGATCGCCGTCACGCACGACAGCGCAAACGCGCCGAACACGCGCATCATGCTCCACTCGGTGTGCTCGAGGAGCGTCGAATTCGCGACGCCGTCGGTCATCGCGAGCACGAACTTGCCCCATACCGCCTGCGGCGTCGGCAGGAACAGCGGCTTGATCCACCCCATATCGGTGATCAGGAACCAGAGCGCGATCAGCACGACCGTCGTCACCACACTGATCGTCGTGCTCTTGCCCTGGCCCGGCGCGCCGTACACCTGGCCCGGCGCGGCCGCGCTGCTCGTGAAGAGGCGCGCGAGCCCGCCCGCCGGCAGCCCGGTCGCAGCCGGTGCGACGGCGTGCGTGATGAACGGAAATCTGAGCCTAGGCATGGGCGGCCTCCTCGCTGCGTTCGCCCGCGCGCTCGTCGCCGTAGATGATGCCGAGCACCGTCTCGCGCATGTGGATGAAGTCCGGGCTCGACTTCACCTTGCGCGCGTCGCGTGTGGCGAGAAAGCGGCGGTTGAAGTCGACGTCGTAGGTGTGGGTGATGCGTCCCGGACGCGGCGACATCACGACGACGCGGGTCGCGAGGAAGAGCGCCTCCTCGACGCTGTGCGTGATGAAGAAGAACATCTTGCCGGTCTTCTGCCACACGTCGAGAAGGAGCTCCTGGATGGTCTCGCGCGTCAGCGCGTCGAGTGCCGCCATCGGCTCGTCCATCAGCAGCGTCGCCGGGTTGCACGTGAGCGCGCGCGCGATGCCGACGCGCTGCTGCATGCCGCCCGAAAGCTGGTAGATCATGTGGTTGTGGAAGTCCTGCAATCCGACGAGCGCGAGATTGCGCGTCGCGATCTCGCGGCGCTCGCGCTTGCTCACTCCTTGCAGCCGGAGGCCGAACTCGGTGTTGTCGATCACCGAGAGCCACGGCAGGAGTGCGTGCTTCTGGAACACGACGCCGCGATCGGAGCCGGGGCCGGTGATCTTCCGGTCACCCAGCAGCAGCTCGCCTTTCGACGGCGACAGGAAGCCCGCCATCATGTTGAGCAGCGTCGTCTTCCCGCAGCCGGACGCCCCCAGCGCGACGACGAAATCCCCGGCGTTGATGGTCAGGTTGATGTTGTCGAGCGCATGGACCTGCTCGCCCGGGTGGCGGCCCGGGAACATGACGCTGACGGCATTGACGTGCAGGGCTTCGGTCTGCGCGGCCATGGGGCTCCTCGCGATGGTCGGGGCAGGTTGAAAGGAATGCCGCGGAGGGCCGGGGTCATGCCCCGACCCGCCGCGCGCGACGGCTACTTCTCGGCCGCCTCGGCGTACTGCGCCGTGACGTACGGGCTGTAGTCGGGGAGCATCGTGTTGATCTGGTGCTGCGACTTCAGGAACTCGGCGCTTTGCGTAAGCGCGCCGAGCGCTTTGCCCTTCTTGCCGCCGCCCAGCCACTCGGCCGACGCCTGCTCCTTCGCGTCGGGGTAGCTCAGGAGCTTCAGCGATTCGGCGTTGTCAGCCGCGTCGCCGCCGACGAGCTTGGTCATCGCCTTCACTTCGGGCGAGGTCGCCGTCCACTTCGCCTTGTTGGCGTTGTAGTCGGCATAGGACTTCGCGAGAACCTTCGTGAACGCGACCATGAAGTCCTTGTGCTCGGCGGCCCACTTGCGATTGGCGATGATCCCGTCGAACGTCGGCACGCTCTTCTCGCCGACTTCCTCGGACGTGATGATCGTCTTGCCGTTCTTGAGGAGTGTCGT
The DNA here is from genome assembly GCA_036379595.1 of Casimicrobiaceae bacterium. Taxonomy (GTDB): domain Bacteria; phylum Pseudomonadota; class Gammaproteobacteria; order Burkholderiales; family Casimicrobiaceae; genus VBCG01. The sequence continues at coordinate 4,017 of DASVGI010000082.1, forward strand.
CAGCGCCGGCGGCCACACGTACGCAGCATCGATGTCACCCCGCGTCCAGGCGGCGACGATCTCAGGCGGCTTCATGTTGAGGATCTGCACCTTGGTCGGCGGGATGTGCCAGATCTTCTCCAGCGCGATCAGCAGGTGGAAGTGCGACGTCGACACGAACGGCACGGCGACCTTCTTGCCGATGAGGTCCTCGGGCTTGTTGATTCCCGAGCCGTTGCGTGCCACGAGCTGCTCCGACTTGCCGATGTTGTCGAGGACCCAGAACAGCTCGCCGTCGACGCCATTGCTCGTCGCGGCGGCGATGCCGGTCGAGCCGAGCACGCCGATCGGGATGTCGCCCGACGCGAATGCGGCGCTGATGTCACCGGCCGACGTGAACTGGCGCCACTTGATCTTGTATCCGGTGGCCTTTTCGAAGCTG
>DASVGI010000083.1:0-22755 GCA_036379595.1 Casimicrobiaceae bacterium
CGTGGCGTCGATCGCGATCGACTCGCCCGAGCGGCGCGCCGCGTGGTACGAGACGTCCTCGAGCAGTCGCTCCATCACCGTGTACAACCGGCGTGCGCCGATGTTCTCCTGGCGCTCGTTCACCGCAAACGCGATCTCGGCGAGGCGCCGGATGCCGTCCTCGGCGAACTCGAGATGCACGTTCTCGGTCGCGAGGAGCGCCTGGTACTGCCGCGTGAGGCAGGCGTCGGTCGCGGTGAGGATGCGCTCGAAATCGCCGACCGAGAGCGACGCGAGCTCGACGCGAATCGGCAGTCGCCCCTGCAGCTCGGGGATGAGGTCGGAGGGCTTCGACAGGTGGAACGCGCCCGAGGCGATGAACAGGATGTGGTCGGTGCGGATCATCCCGTATTTCGTCGCGACCGACGTGCCTTCGACGAGGGGGAGCAGGTCGCGCTGCACGCCCTGGCGCGACACGTCGGCGCCGTGAACCTCGCTTCGCGCGGCGATCTTGTCGATCTCGTCGATGAACACGATCCCGTTCTGCTCGGCCGACGCGACCGCGCGCTGCTTGATGTCGTCGTCGCTGACGAGCTTCGCGGCCTCCTCGTCGGTGAGCTGGCGCATCGCGTCGGCGACGGTCATCTTCTTCAGCTTGCGCCGACCGCCTCCGAGCTGCTGGAACATGCCCTGGATCTGCGCCGTGAGGTCCTCCATGCCGGGCGGCGCCATGATGTCCATCTGCGGCGCTGCGGTCGCGACCTCGATCTCGACCTCCTTGTCGTCGAGGCGCCCTTCGCGCAGCATCTTGCGAAATTTCTGCCGCGTCGCCGAATCGGTGGGCTTCATGTCCTCGAAATTGATCTCGCGCCCGGGCGGCAGCAGGACGTCGAGCACGCGCTCCTCGGCAGCGTCGGCGGCGCGGCCCTGCACCCCGCGCATCGCCGCCTCGCGCGTCTGCTTCACCGCCACTTCGACGAGGTCGCGCACGATCGTGTCGACGTCGCGGCCGACGTAGCCGACCTCGGTGAACTTGGTCGCCTCGACCTTCACGAACGGCGCGTCGGCAAGGCGCGCAAGCCTTCGCGCGATCTCGGTCTTGCCGACCCCGGTCGGCCCGATCAACAGGATGTTCTTCGGCGTGATCTCCTGGCGCAGCGGCTCGGGAACCTGCTGGCGGCGCCAGCGGTTGCGCAGCGCGATCGCCACCGCGCGCTTCGCCGCGTCCTGTCCGACAATGTGCTTGTCGAGCTCGGCGACGATCTCCTCGGGCAGCATGGGCAGGGACATGATCTCGAAGCGGGATGCGCGGGCGCTCGTTCCGTGCGCGGTGCGCAGCGTCGGAATTCTACGCTGCGGCGTGCGGGATCGTTCCGGCGGGCAATCCCGTATCATCGCGGGATGTGTGCCGCCCGATCCGATTCACCGTTCGCTCCGCCGGCTCGCCGGCTCGCCGCCGCCGCGGTTGCCGCATCCGCGACCGGCGTTGCGACTGCCGCTGCGACCGTTCTTGCTGTCGTTGCAGCGACGTTCGTTGCAGGCTGCGCAACGCAAGGGGCCGCAACCGACGCCGAGCAGAAGGCCGCCGCAGCGGCCAATGCGCGCGGCCTCGGCGAAGTCGCCGACCTCCGCGCGATCGGTGGCTCGGCCGTCACCGGCAAGGTGCGGGTCGTCGATCGCGGCGACGGCGCCACAATCACCGTCGCGGCGTTCAACGTTCCGTCGGGTGTCTATCGCATCACGCTCAACCGCAACGGCAACTGCACATCGCCGAACGGCTTTTCGGCGGGGCCCGCCTGGGCGCCCGCCGGTTCGAAGCGCCCACCGGCCGATCTCATCCGCCCGCTATCGAGCAACAGCTCCGGCGCGACTGACGCGACGGTGCACGTCCCCGGCCTGCGTGCGACCGGTCCCGACGGCGTCGCCGGGCGCAGCGTCATCCTCTATGCGGGGAACCGGGTGACCGACGCGCAGCCGGACGTTCCCAACGAGCGCATCGCCTGCGGCGTATTCGAGGCGGCGCAGACGCTGCAGTTCTGATCGCGGAGCGAATCGTCATGGGCCTTCTCTCGGAGCGGAGACTGCTCATCACCGGCGTGCTGTCGAACCGCTCGATCGCCTGGGGCGTCGCGAAAGCGTGTCACCGCGAAGGCGCGACGCTCGCATTCACCTACGCGAACGAGGATCTGAAGGAGCGCGTCGTGAAGCTCGCGGCCGAGTTCGGGCCGTGTCCGGTGCTTGCCTGCAACGTCACGTCCGACGAAGAGATCGCCGCGCTGTTCGCGCGCCTTCGCGATGAATGGGGTGGGCTCGACGGCCTCCTGCATTCGATCGCGTTCGCGCCGCGCGAGGCGCTGTCCGGCGACTTCCTCGAAGGCATGTCGCGCGGCGCCTTCGCAATGGCCCACGACATTTCGAGCTACAGTCTCGCGGCGCTCGCGCGCGGCGCAAGACCGCTGATGGCGGGCCGCAATGCGTCGATCGTCACGCTCACCTACCTCGGCGCGGTGCGTGCGATCGCCAACTACAACGTGATGGGTCTCGCGAAGGCGAGCCTCGAGGCGAACGTGCGCTACCTCGCCGCAACGCTCGGTCCGGAAGGCACCCGCGTCAACGCGATCTCGGCGGGACCGATCAAGACCCTCGCCGCGGCGGGGATCGGCGGCTTCTCGAAGATCCTGCATTTCGTCGCCGAGAACGCACCGCTGCGGCGCAATGTCACGATCGACGAAGTCGGCAACGTCGCGATGTTCTATTTCTCGTCGCTCTCTTCGGCCATCACCGGCGAGATCACCTACGTCGACGGCGGCTTCTCGACCGTCGCGGCCGGGCTTGCCGGCTGACGTCGGCGCGGCCGCGTTCGACGCCGTCGTTGTCGGCGCGGGCCACAACGGCCTCGTGTGCGCGGCGCTCCTCGCCGGCGCCGGCATGTCGGTCTGCGTCGTCGAGCGCCGCAGCGTCGTCGGCGGCGCCGCGGTGACCGAGGAATTCCACCCGGGATTTCGCAATTCGACCGCGAGCTACACGGTGAGCCTCCTCGCCCCCGAGGTGATCGCCGAGCTCGACCTCGCGGCGCACGGGCTCACGATCGTCAAGCGACCGCTCGCCAACTTTCTTCCGCTTCCCGACGGCGATCACCTGAGCGTCGGTCGCGGCATCGCGGCAACGCAGGCCGAAGTCGGCCGCTTCTCGCGCGCCGATGCCGAACGCCTGCCGGCGTACTACGCGATGCTCGAGCGCGTGGCCGGCGTGCTGCGCGAGCTCGTGCGCGTGACGCCGCCGGTGCCCGGGCGCGACCGCCGCGAGCACATCGCCCAGGCGCTCGCGCTGTGGAAGACGACGCGGACGTTTCGCGCACTCGACCGCGCCGGACAGCGCGACGTGATCGAGCTCTTCACGAAGAGCGCGGGTGACATTCTCGACCGATGGTTCGAGTCCGATCCGATCAAGGCGGCGTTCGGCTTCGACGCCGTCGTCGGCAACTTCCAGAGCCCGTACGCGCCGGGATCGGCCTACGTGCTCCTGCATCACGTGTTCGGCGAAGTGAACGGCGAGCGCGGGCAATGGGGACATGCGATCGGCGGGATGGGCGCGATTACGCAGGCGATGGCGCGCGCGTGTGCCGCGTGGGGCGTCACGATCCGCACGTCGGCGCCGGTTGCGCGCGTGCTCATCGACGGTGGCCGCGCCGCGGGCGTCGAGCTCGAGGGCGGCGAGATGATCCGCGCGCCGCGCGTCGTCGCGAACGTCAACCCGAAGCTCCTCTTCGGCTCGCTCGTCGACCGCTCGCTCGTCGACGCGGATTTTCTGCGCCGGATCGACGGCTGGCGCTGCGGCTCGGGGACGTTCCGGATGAACGTCGCGCTCGCGCGATTGCCACGCTTCGCCTGCCTCGAGGGCGAGGGCGCTCTCCCGCAGCACGGCGCAGGAATCGTCGTCGCACCGTCGCTCGCGTACATGGAGCGCGCGTACTTCGACGCGAAACAGCTCGGCTGGTCGCGCGCGCCGATCGTCGAGATGCTGATCCCTTCGGTCGTCGATCCGACGCTCGCGCCGCAGGGCATGCACGTCGCGAGCCTCTTCTGCCAGCACGTGCATCCCGACGTCGGCGACGTGCGGCCCGGCACGACCTGGGACGATCATCGCGATACCGTCGCCGACCTGATGATCGCGACCGTCGATGCGGTGGCGCCGGGGTTCGCGGCAAGCGTGCTCGCGCGTCGCGCGCTGACGCCGCTCGATCTCGAACGCGAATTCGGGCTCGTCGGCGGCGACATCTTCCACGGAGCGCTCGCGCTCGACCAGTTGTTCGCGATGCGGCCCGTGTACGGGCACGCCGACTACCGGATGCCGGTGCCCGGACTGTACCTTTGCGGTTCGGGCGCGCATCCGGGCGGTGGCGTCACCGGCCTGCCGGGACGCAACGCAGCGCGCGAGATCCTGAAAGACGCGCGGCGCGTGCGCCGCCGCGCACGCGGGAGAGCGTAACAGAGCGCGCGAGCGCGCAAGGAAGAAAAAGCGAAGCCGGCCGATAAGCCGGGTTCTGTTACGGCGCGCGCGGTGCGCGCGCTATGACCGTCATTCGTCTGGGCCCGTCGTTGCCGACGGGCTCGAGCCGCCTACCCGCGGACTCGGCGAGCAGCGTCGTCGTCCGCCTGCTTGGCGTTGCTCCGGATGGAGGTTGCCGCGTTTCACCCGCCCCCGTGTGACCGGAGGCGACTCGTCTCTGTGGCCCTGTTCCTCGCCTTGGCCGGGGCCGCGAGGCCCCGGTTGCTGCGGCCGGGTGTTGCCCGGCATCCTGCTCTGTGGAGTCCGGACTTTCCTCCCTCCCATTCGGCTTGCGCACGCGGGAGGGCGACGATCTGGCCGGCTTCGCGGCATCGATTATAGTCGATGCGCACGCTCCTCGATCCTCACTCCCCAATCCGCACTCCTCACTCCTCGCTCCTCGATCCTCACTCCTCGCCCTCCGGCCACGGCCAGCGTCGCGACGCCTGGCTTCATTGCGCCGGACACGACGAGGTGTCGCTCTCGACCTTGCCGACGAGCAGCAGGAAGCTCGCGAACGGGTCCATGTTACGCATCGCTTCGAGCTTCGGGCCCTCGAAGCCCAAGCGCTGCATGAACATCGCGGTCATCGGCCCGTATTCGCCGCGACCCATTTCGAGCCAGCGCGGCGTCTTCGCGTTCATGACGTAATCGGCGCTCATGTCGAGCTTCTGCGTCTCCGGCGCACCGCCGTACACGCAGTGCGCCTTCGCGTCCTTCAGTGCGATGCGCATTTCCGCGGTCGGGTGGTCGCCGCAATCGGAGCGGTAGAGCTGCATGACCTTGAACCCGCGCCCTGCGTCGTTCTTCACCCACCCGCTCGCGACCAGCTTGTCGGTGAGCACCGGATCTGCGTTCCACGCGGTGCACGCGCTCTTCGCCCAATCCGGCGACATCAATACCGGCGCAGCGACCGCCGGCGCACCGACGACGGCTGCGACGAACCCTGCAACGATCCCTGCGACCCCATTCGCGACGCGCATGATCTTTCCCTCGATTGCGTTGGTCGGCATCGACCGACGCGTGAGCGTGACGGGTGGGCAAAGCCGTGTCAATTGGGGCGAAATGCGACGCGTTCGCAGCCCCTCGCTCCTCGCTCCTCGCTCCCCTCTCCCCTCTCCTCGCTCCCCTCTCCTCGATCCTCACTCCTCGCCCCTCTCCTCAGCCACCCTCCACCGCAATTCCTCACCCGCACCCAGCGGAACGATCGTCGCGTCACCGAGCGGCAGCGATTCCGGCACGCGCCAGCGCTCGCGAACGAGCGTGATCCGCTCGCCGTTGCGCGGCAGCCGGTAGAAATCGGCGCCGTGGTGCGACGCGAAGCCTTCGAGGCGGTCGAGCGCCCCGGCATCGTCGAACACCTGCGCATAGAGCGCCATCGCCGCGGGTGCGCCGTAGCAGCCTGCGCAGCCGCAGTCGCGCTCCTTCGCGTCGCGCGCATGCGGCGCCGAGTCGGTGCCGAGGAAGAAGCGCGAATGCCCCGACGTCGCCGCCGCGACCAGCGCCCTGCGATGCGCCTCGCGCTTCAGCAGCGGAAGACAGTAGAGGTGCGGGCGCAGGCCGCCATCGAACAGCGCGTTGCGCGAGTGAACGAGGTGCTGCGGCGTGATCGTCGCGGCGACGTTGGCGCCGGCGCCGGTGACGAAATCGACGGCCTCGCTGGTCGTGATGTGCTCGAGCACGACGCGCAGCCCCGGGAAGTCGCGCACGATCGCGGCGAGCTCGCGTTCGATGAACACGCGCTCGCGGTCGAACACGTCGACGTCGGGGTCGGTGACCTCGCCGTGCACGGCGAGCACGAGGCCGTGACGCTCCATCGCCGCAAGTGCCCGGTGCGCGCGCGACGGCGCCGTCAGCCCCGACTCCGAATGGGTGGTGGCGCCCGCCGGGTAGTACTTGGCTGCGTGCACGAAGCCGCTCCCGGCGGCGCGGCGGATTTCCTCCGCGTCGGTGGCCTCGGTGAGGTAGAGCGTCATCAGCGGTTCGAAGCGCGACCCGGCCGGGAGAGCCGCAACGATGCGCTCGCGGTAGGCGGTGGCGTCGGCGGTCGTGACGACCGGCGGCCGGAGATTGGGCATGACGATTGCTCGACCGAAGTCCCGCGCCGTGGCGCCGACCACGGCGGCCAGCGTCGTGCCGTCACGGAGGTGGACATGCCAATCGTCGGGACGGGTCAGTTCCAGCGTGTCGGTGGGCAAGCAGGGTCCTCGTTGCGCCTCGATTCCAGCTCCGATTATAGGAGCCGGTCGGCGAGCGCGGATGGGGTCGGCTGCCGGCCTTCCAGGGCTTCGCCCGCGATCGCACGACCGGCTATAATGTCCAATTTCCCACGGGCGCATCGCGGCCCATGCCCGGACGGCAGAAGCCGCGCTCCAACGACGTAACGGATGGACCGAGAATGACCGCCAAGACCGCCACCGCCGCCAGGAAGACGCACCGCGAGCTCACCGAGGAGGACATCCTCAAGGCTCCCGAGAAGGAATACATGAACGAGGCCCAGCTCGCGTTTTTCCGCAAGCGCCTCGAGGACATTCGCGACCAGATCCTGCGCAATGCCGACGACACCGGCGAGCATCTGCGCGAGAACGAGATCACCACCGATCCCTCCGATCGCGCGACGCTCGAGGAGGAATACACGCTCGAGCTGCGCACCCGGGACCGCGAACGCAAGTTGCTGAAGAAGGTCGAAAAGTCGTTGCGGATGATCGAAGACGGGAGTTACGGGTACTGCGAGGAGACGGGCGAGCCGATCGGCGTGCCGCGCCTCATCGCCCGCCCGATGACCACGCTGTCGATCGAAGCTCAGGAACGCCGCGAACGCGTACAGAAGCTTTACGGCGACTGATCGCGAACGCAGCCGGCGTGCGGCAGCAGTGCCCCTGCGCGAAGTCGTGCGGCGCAGAGCGGACACGCGTGCCGCGCTTCCCATTCATTGACCGAAGGAGATCGCGAATATGTTCACGTTGCCGCCCCTGCCTTTCGCCGAAGGCGCGCTTGCGCCGGTGATTTCGGCGAACACGCTGTCTTTCCACTACGGCAAGCATCACAAGGCGTACGTGGACAACCTCAATAATCTGATCAAGGGCACCGAGCTCGAATCGGCTACGCTCGAGAAGATCATCGGCGACGCCGCAGGCAAGGCCGAGCGCGCCGGTGTCTTCAACAACGCAGCGCAGATCTGGAACCACACGTTCTACTGGAGCAGCCTGACCCCGGGCGGTGGCGGAAAGCCGTCGGGCAGGCTCGCATCGATGATCGACTCCGATCTCGGCGGTTACGACCAGTTTCGCAAGGATTTCGCCGCGGCCGCGGTGTCGCAGTTCGGCTCCGGCTGGGGATGGCTCGTCGCCGAGGGGGGCAAGCTGAAAATCGCCAGGACCGGCAACGCGGAAGTCCCGTTCACGCGGGGCCAGACGCCGCTCCTGACCATCGACGTCTGGGAGCACGCTTACTATCTCGACTACCAGAATCGGCGCGCCGATTACGTCAACGCGGTGATCGACAAGCTCTTGAACTGGGGCTTCGCGGCCGACAAGCTGCCGCGCGCCTGAGTACGCGCACGATACCTCCGGGCACACGTTGCCCCTCCAGGCACGCGCCGCACGTCCGCACACGCGCGCCGCAGGTCGGCGCGCTGCCGCGACCGACGCGCCTTGCCCGGAGGGACCGCTCGCCTCATAATCGGTAACTTCATTCCAACGGCATAACTGCCCGGATGGCGATTTTCGGCAAGGCGCCGGCCAAGAAACCCGCCTCCGCGAAGCCTGCCGCGACCGCCAAGGCGATCCGGCGGGCGGGCGCGGGCGACGTGCGCCCGGTCTCGGCGCGCGAGCTCGCTGCCGCGGCGGCAGGGCGTCGTGCGGGCCGCTCCGGCGTGTTCGAGCCCCTCGGCCAGTCGAGCCTGCGCGGCGCAAGCATCATCGACTGGTCGAACGCACCGGCTGCGATCGAGGTTCAGCAAGCCAATCCCGGACTTTGCGACGTCCTCGAAAACGCCGCGCTGCTGTTCGCAAGCGGGCAGGACGCCGCCGCGCGCGGGCTCCTCGAGCAGGGCGTCCAGACCGATGCCGAAGCGCGACAGTCGGCGCTTGCCTGGCTCGCGCTCTTCGACCTCCTGCAGCGCGCCGGCGATCACGGCGCCTTCGAGCAACTCGCCATCCAGTACGTGCTGCAGTTCGAGAGCTCCGCACCGTCGTGGGAGGAGAGCGAGCCGGCCGGAGCGGAGGGAGCGACGCAGGGCGGCGGCTACATCGCGATCACCGGCGAGCTCTCGACAGCGAGCCCGGGCCCGCTCGACGGGCTGCGGCGCGCGATCGGATCGGGAGTGCCGCGGGCGCGCGTCGATCTCGCGGGGCTTGCCGGGTTCGACGACGCCGGCGCACGCGAGCTTGCCCTGCTCCTCGGGCGTGCGCGGCGTCAGCCGATGATCCTCGCCATCCAACGGCCCGAGCGCCTGCTCGCGGTGCTCGACGCCGCGATCGCGCGCGGGCGTGACGGGGGCGAGGGTGCGTGGCTTCTCTCGCTCGAGCTCCTGCAATGGCAGCACGAGCAGGCCGAGTTCGACGAGCGTGCGCTCGAGTTCGCCGTCACCTTCGAGCTGTCGCCGCCGTCGTGGGAGCCGCCCGCGGGAGGCGGCGCCGATGCAACGCAGAACGGTTCCCCGGCAACGGCACCGGCAGCGCGTGAAGCGCACGCCACCGACGAGCCCGAAGTGCTCGAGCTCACCGGGGCGATCGCCGGCGCGACGCCACCGCAGCTCGCCGAGATCGAGCAGTTCGGAGCGCTCCGCGACGTGGTGACGCTCGATATGGCGCGCGTCGATCGCGTCGATTTCGTTGCTGCCGGAGCGCTCCTCAACGTCGTCGCGCGCCTCGAAGGGCGGCAGAAGGCGCTGCAGATCGTCGGGGCGACGCCGATCGTGCGCGCGCTCCTGCTCCTGATGGGCGCGTCGCCGCGCCACTTCGTGCGCAGGGTGAGCTGAGCGCGGGCTCGCCACCCAGGTGCCGACAGACGATCGCATGGGATCCTCCGACAACGCCGTGACGTTCCACGGGACGACGATCCTCTCGGTGCGCCGCGGCAACGCGGTGGCCCTCGGTGGCGACGGCCAGGTCACGCTCGGCCAGGTCGTCATCAAGTCGACCGCGAGGAAGGTCCGGCGGCTCTACCAGGGCAAGGTTCTCGCCGGATTCGCCGGCGCGACGGCCGATGCATTCACGCTGTTCGAGCGCTTCGAGGCGAAGCTCGACAAGCATCAGGGCCAGCTGACGCGCGCCGCCGTCGAGCTCGCCAAGGACTGGCGCTCCGATCGCGTGCTGCGAAGGCTCGAAGCGATGCTCGCGGTCGCCGATAGCGAGGCATCGCTCGTGATCACCGGAACCGGCGACGTGCTCGAGCCCGAGCACGGCATCGTCGCGATCGGATCGGGCGGCCCCTATGCACAGGCGGCGGCGCGCGCGCTTCTCGACGCGACCGATCTCGCCGCCGAGACGATCGTCGCGCGCTCACTCGCGATCGCCGGGGAGATCTGCATCTACACGAACGACCAGGTCGTGATCGAGACGCTCGCGTGGTGACCGCGGTCGACCCCGCCGGCGGTGGTCGCTTCGACGCAGTGGTCGCCGGCGCCGGGCTCGTCGGCCTCGCGACGGCAGCGGCGCTCGCGCGCTCGGGGCTTGCCGTCGCGATCGTCGATCGCGCGCGTCCCGGCGCCGCAACCGGTCCCGTCGAAGAATGGGATCGCCGCGTCTACGCGATCAGTCCCGGCAGCGCGCGATTCCTCCGCACGCTCGGAGCGTGGCAGGAGCTCGCGTGCGAGCGCATCGCGGCGGTCGAATCGATGTGGATCGCCGGCGATGCGGGGGCGACGCTCGAGTTCTCGGCCTACGACGCCGGCGAGCGCGCGCTTGCCTGGATCGTCGAGGAGCGCGCGTTGCGCGGCGCGCTGCGCGCTGCCGCGTTCGCCGCCGGCGTGACGTCGCACGAGGGCGCCGCGTGCGAGCGCCTCGCGTGGTCGAGCGACGAAGCGCTGCTGACGCAGGGCGACGGCAGCGAGATCGCCGCGCGGCTCGTCGTCGGCGCGGACGGCCTCGAGTCGTGGGTGCGCGCTGCCGCCGGCCTCGACGCGAAGCGGCGGGCGTGGCAGCAGCTCGGCGTCGTCGCCAACTTCGCCACCGAGCTTCCCCATCGCGGCTGCGCGCGCCAGTGGTTCCGCGACGACGGCAGCGTGCTCGCGTGGCTGCCGCTGCCCGGATCGCGCATCTCGATCGTCTGGTCGGCGCCCGAGGCACTCGCCCACGAGCTCGTCGGGCTTGCACCGGCGGATCTCGCGACGAGGGTCGGCGAGGCCGGCGGCAGCGCGCTCGGCGCATTGATGCCGCTCGGCACGGCGGCCGCGTTTCCGTTGCATTCACTGCGCGTCGCGTCGCCTGTCGCCCGCCGGCTCGCGCTCGTCGGCGACGCAGCTCACGGAGTCCACCCGCTCGCGGGTCAGGGTGTTAATCTGGGCTTCGGCGATGCCGAAGCGCTCGCCGGCGTGCTCGCCGCACGCGGACCGATCGCCGATTGCGGCGCCGCGCTGCTGCTCGAGCGCTACGCGCGAAGGCGCGCCGAGCCGGTGCTCGCGATGCAGACGGCGATCGAGACGCTCGGGCGCCTGTTCGCGCTCCGTTCGCGCGCGGTGCGCACCGTTCGCAACGCCGGCATGAGCGCGATCGACCGCCTGCCGCTTCTCAAGAACGTGCTCGCGCGCGCCGCGATGCACTCGGTTTGATCTGGAGTCGACGATGACCGCACGATCCGGTTTGCAACTGTTCCGCCGCGTGGCGCTCGTCGCCGCCGTCACTTTCATCTGCACCCTCCCTGTCGCGAGCGCACAGGTCGCCGCACCGCCGCTCGCGTCGACGGTCACCGTCGCGCCTGCGAGCGCACCGGCGACTGCGCCTGCAGAGAGTCCCGCGGCGGCGGCGCTGCGCAAGACGCTCGAGCAGCGCTTCCCCGGTGCTCCGATCAGCCACATCGGCACCAGCGGCTACCTCGGCCTCTACGAGGTGATGCTCGGCGACCAGCTCGTCTACACCGATCCCAAGGCGACGTGGATCTTCGTCGGCTCGGTCTACGATGCCACGACGAAGCAGAACCTGACCGAGCAGCGCACGCGCAAGCTGAATCGCGTCGCGGTCGACAAGCTGCCGATGGACCTTGCCTTCAAGCGCGTCAAGGGTGACGGCTCGCGCAGGCTGTACATCTTCTCCGACGCCGACTGCCCGTTCTGTCATCGGCTCGAGCAGGAGCTGCGCGGGCTCGACAACGTCACGCTCTACACGTTCCTGTATCCGATCGACCAGCTCCATCCCGACGCTGCGCGCAAGTCGCGCATCCTCTGGTGCGCTCCCGATCGCGCGAAGGCCTGGGACACGTATTTCGCGACCGGGAAGCTCCCGCCGAACGGCGGCGACTGCGGTGATCCGGTTGCGAAGACGCAGGCACTCGGAGAATCGCTGCACATCAACGCGACGCCGACGCTGATCTTCGCCGACGGTACGATGATTCCCGGGGCGCTGCCGCTGCCGCAGATCGAGAAGGAGATGGCGAGCGCGCAGGCCGAGCTCGCGAAGGCTCGCGCCACGCCGCAGGCGGCGCGCTGAGCGACCGGTAGCAGTGCGCCGCTGCGCGATCGTCACCGGCGTCTCGACCGGCCTCGGCGAGGCGCTCGCCGCGCGCCTTCTCGCGCGGGGTTACGAAGTGCTCGGCGTCGGACGCCGCACGTCGCCGCGCCTCGCGGGCGCCGCGTTCACGTTCGTCGCTGTCGATCTCGCGCATCCCGACACCGCCGGAACCGCGCTCGCCGATGCGTTCGCCACGATCGCCGCGGAGAGACCCGGCTCCGTCTGCCTCGTCAACAACGCCGCGACGATCGATGGCGTCGGCGTGCTGGGGACGCTCACCGCAGCGACGATCGCGACGGATTTCGACGTCAATCTTGCGGCGCCGGTGATCGCAGCGGACTCGTTCTGCCGCACGTTCACCGACGCGCAATGCGCGCGAAGGATCATCAACGTGTCGTCCGGCGCGGCGCAGACCCCGATCGCCGGCGCTTCGCTCTACTCGATCGCGAAGGCGGGAATCGAGATGCTGACGCGCGCGCTCGCGGCCGAGCACGGTGCGCACGGCCTCGTCGCCGTCACGCTGCGGCCCGGAATCATCGATACGCCGATGCAGCAGAGCCTGCGCACGCAGAGCGCGGAGCGCCTGCCGCAGGTAACGATGTTTCGCGACTTCCACGCGAGCGGGCGGCTCGTGCCACCGGACGAAGTCGCGGCGAAGGTCGTCGCGCGCCTGGTCGAGGGCGAGGTCGACAACGGCCGCACCTACAGCTACGCCGAGCTGTAGCGGGGCTCGATCACCGCGGCCGCGGCCGCACGATCACGCGATAGGAGAGGATCGCTCCGGGCGGCCCCGCCTCCCAGCCGAGGCAGTAGCGCTGCGGAAACGGCGCCTCGTAGATGCCGCTGCCCGACGTCGCGCGGTCCTGCACGACCGGCATCAGCACGACGCTGCCTTCGCGATAGGCGATCGAGAACGTAACCGGCGCGCTCGTCGTATAGCGGTAGTCGAGGCGCTCGCTCGCGGCGAGGCGCGCGCAGAGCTCGTGCGACTGGTACGGAGCGACGACGACGCGCGGCGCATCGCGCTCCATTCCGGCGACGAGCATCCGCCCGGTGCACGCGGTGAGCGCGGCGACGCCCGCGGCGGCGAGGGCGAGAGCCCTCACGCGCGCGGTCACCGCGACAGGCCGATGGCCGCGCGCAGCTTCGCGCGCCGCGCGCGCCAGTCCTCGGCGAGCATCGCGAAGCGCACGTGGTCGCGCCAGCGGCCGGCGAGCTTGATGTAGCGGCGCGAATAGCCCTCGCGCACGAAGCCGACCCGATCGAGGAATGCGAGCGAGCGCGTGTTGTCGGGCTGCACGTTCGCCTCGACGCGGTGCAGGCCGAGCTCGCGGAACGCGAAATCGAGCGTCAGCGCAAAGCCTTCGGTCATGTAACCGTGCCCGGCGAGCGGGACGAACGCGTAATAGCCGAGGTACGCGCTCTGGAAAGCGCCGCGCACGATCTCGGAGAGGTTGAACGCTCCGGCGAGCGCCCTGTCCTCGCTGCGGCAGACCAGCAGCGCGGCATGCAGCGGCGGGCGCGCGGCGCGCGCGAAGCGCGACAGATAGAGCGCATACGCGTCCGGCGTCTGCGGCGCGCTCACCCAGCGGCCGTGCAGCCGGCGGCTCGCCCGCGCTGCGGCGACGAAGGCGGCCTCGTCGGCGCGCCGCGGCGGCCGCACGAAGACCCGGTTTCCGGTGAGCGTCGCGCGCGACGTGCGCGTAGGCATAATCGACATTTTATCGTGACGGAAGCGCGGATGACTGCATGGATCGAAGGTCGCGTCGCCGGAAGACGGCGATGGACCGACAGCCTCTACTCGATCGGCGTCGACGCTCCATCGCTGACGTTCACCGCGGGCCAGTTCGCGCGCCTCGCGCTGCCGGCGCCGCCGGGCGCGAAGGATCCGATGATCGCGCGCCCGTATTCGTTCGTGAATCCGCCGGCAGCGTCGCCGCACGAGTTCTACTTCATCATCCTTCCCGAGGGCCCGTTGTCGCCTCGCCTCGCCGGGCTCGAGATCGGCGACAGCCTGTGGCTCGCCCCGCGCGCGAGCGGCCTCTTCAGCATTGCCGAGACCGCCGAAGCCGAGTCGCTATGGTGCCTGTCGACCGGAACCGGCATCGGTCCGTTCCTGTCGATGCTGCGCAGCCCCGATCCGTGGGCGAGGTTCGGGCGCGTCGTGCTCGTGCACTCGGTGCGCTTTGCCGAGGAGCTCACCTGGCGCGACGAGCTCGCCGGCGTTGCGCATGCCCATCCGGGGGCCTTCGATTACGTGCAGATGGTGAGCCGCGAAGCGCATCCGGGCGCGCTCGCCGGACGCATTCCCGCGGCGATCGAGGACGGCAGGCTCGAAGCGCGCGTCGGACTCGCGCTGACGCCGGAGAACGCGCACGCGATGCTCTGCGGCAATCCGGCGATGGTCGACGACGTGCAGAAGGTCCTCGCCACGCGCGGCATGCGTCGCCACCGGCGCCGCGAGCCCGGGCACATCACGCTCGAGACCTACTGGTAGCCGGGCGCGTCGCCGAGCGTTCTCGCGACGATCTCGCTCGTGTCGGGCGAGAGATCCGGGGTTCTCGCAATTCGCAGGAGCGCCTTTCGCATCAGCGCACGCCGGTGCGCGTCGAAGCGCTTCCACAGGCGGAAGCCTCCGGCGATCGACGCCGCGAGCTGCGGATTGCTGCGATCGAGGCTTTTCACCTGCGCGGCGGCGAAATCGTAGCCTGCGCCATCGGCGCGATGGAACCCGGGGAAATTGTCGCGCACGAACGCGCCGACGAGCGCACGCACGCGGTTGGGATTGCGCGCGTTGTAGTGCGGATGCGCGATCAGCGCGCGCACGCGCTCGAGCGCGCCGGGGGCATGCGATCGCGCCTGCAGCGCGAACCACTTGTCGAGGACGAGGGGCTCGCCGCGCCAGCGCGCTTCGAAGCGCGCAAAGAGCTCCTCGGCGATCGGCGCCGCACTGTCGCGCAGCGCGGCGAGCGCACCGAGCGCGTCGGTCATGTTGGTTGCGCTGTCGAACTGATCGCGCGCGAGACGATGCGCGCGATCGTCGTCCTGTGCCGCGAGCAAGGCGAGGGCGACGTTGGCGAGGTGGCGCCGGCCCGCCTGCTCCGGGCTCGCGTCCCAGGGCTCGCGCGGGTGGCAGCGCTCGCGCACCGCATCGAAGGCATCGCGATGAATGCGCGCGAGCTCGCGCCGCACGAGCGTCCAGCCGGCCGACACGCCGTCGACGTCGATTGTGGGTTCCTGCGCGGCAACCCACGCCGGGTCGGGCGGCGTGAGCGCGAGCGCGATCAGCGCAGGATCGCTCGTCTCGTCGGCGAGGAGCGCCGCGACCATCCGCGACAGCGGTGGTGAGGCTGCCGCCGCACCGGCGCGGTCCGCCCCGGCGCCCGGGGCTTCCGTTGCCGCTTCCGTCGTGGCGCTCGTCCGCCTTGCCCGCGCGACGGCGAGGATCGCGTTCGACATGAGCCGCTGCGCGGCATCCCAGCGATTGACCGGATCGCTGTCGCAGGCGGCGAGGAGCGCCAGGTCGTCGTCACCGTACGCGAACTCGACACGTACCGGCGCGGAGAGGCCGCGGAACAGCGAGGGCACCGGCGCAGCGTCGACGTCCGCGAACTCGAGCACTTCGCGCGCGAGAGTGAGCTCGAACACGCGCGTCGCGGCACCGGCAGCGGCCTCGCTCGCGAGGCGAAGCGGCAGGTCGCGCCCGTCGGGCCCGACGAGGCCGACCGCAAACGGCATGTGCAGCGTGGGCCGCGGCGCGCCGTCCTCGCGTGGCGGCAGGCTCTGCTCGAGCAGGAGGCGATAGCGTCGCGACGCTCGGTCCCAGAATCCCTGCGCCCGCACGACCGGCGTTCCCGCCTCGGCGTACCAGCGCCGGAACTGGCGAAGGTCGACACCCGACGCGTCCTCCATCGCAGTGACGAAATCGTCGCAGGTCACGGCAAAGCCGTCGTGGCGCTCGAAGTAGAGGTCCATCCCGCGCCGGAAACGCTCGGCGCCGAGCAGCGTGTGCTGCATGCGGATCACTTCGGCGCCTTTCTCGTAGACGGTCGCCGTGTAGAAGTTGTTGATCTCGCGGTAGGCGTCCGGGCGCACCGGGTGCGCCATCGGCCCCGCGTCTTCGGCGAACTGGTCGCGGCGCAGGTATTCGACCGCACCGATGCGCGCGACTGCGCGCGATGCCATGTCGCTCGAGAATTCCTGGTCACGAAAGACGGTGAGGCCTTCCTTCAGCGAGAGCTGGAACCAGTCGCGACAGGTGACCCGGTTGCCGGTCCAGTTGTGGAAGTACTCGTGCCCGACGACCCCTTCGATCGTCTCGAAGTCGGTGTCGGTCGCCGTCGCCGGGTCGGCGAGCAGCATGCGGCTGTTGAAGATGTTGAGTCCTTTGTTCTCCATTGCGCCCATGTTGAAGTCGTCGGCGCAGAAGATCATGAACGTGTCGAGGTCGTACTCGCGTCCGAAGCGCTCCTCGTCCCAGCGCATTGCGCGTTTCAGCGAGCGCATCGCGTGACCGCAGCGCGGCAGGTTCGCCGCCGTCGAGTAGATGGAGAGCGCGACCTCGCGCCCCGACGCGGTGACGAACCGGTCTTCGAGCGCGGCGAGGTCGCCGGCGACCATGGCGAACAGATACGAAGGCTTCGGAAACGGGTCGTCCCAGACGGCGTAATGGCGTCCGCCGGGAAGCTCGCCCGTCTCGATCCGGTTGCCGTTCGACAGCAGCACCGGATAGCGGTCGCGCGCGGCGATGATCGTCACGCGGTAGCGCGCGAGAACGTCGGGCCGGTCGGGAAAGGCGGTGATGCGGCGAAAGCCCTCGGGCTCGCACTGCGTGCAGAAGACTCCGGACGAGACGTAGAGGCCTTCGAGTGCCGTGTTCGTCGCCGGCGCGTTGCGCGAGTGGATCTCGATCGTCGCCGCGTCGGAGACGTTACGTAGCGTGATCGAGCCGGGCGCGATCGTACCGACGCCTGGCCCGGGCGCGCGGCCATCGATCGAGACTTCGATCGCGTCCTGATCTTCGCAATCGAGGACGAGCGGAGCATTGCGGTCGATCGCCGCCGCAGCAGGGTTGCGCCTCACGGCGAGGCGCGAGCGAACGAGGGTCGCCGCGGGATCGAGCTCGAGCGTGAGGTCGATCGTGTCGACGAGGAATGCCGGAGGCCGGTAATCGAGGCGATGCCTGGCCGGCGATGCCGCCGCGCTGGTTCCGACCTGGTGAGCCTCTTCGGCCATCGGTCTAATGCACCGGCAGCGGCGCCGTTCCGATAATGGAGCGAACGGAGCGGCGGCTGCGCCAAGCGCCCCGGGAGGCGTCGGCCAAGCTGTTGTTTAGATGGAGAAATTCACACATCGGTTTGTGGCATTCAATTTGCTACATAAGATCGGTCTCTTCACCGTCATTGTATCCGACAGGCACCGTTCGGCCCCTGATGTTCGCCTTCCTGAAGTCTTCCGCCCAGTCCGTCAGCGATCCGCTAGCGTCGGTACGCGCGGCGTCGGCGTGGCTCGACGAATTGCCCACCCTCGACATCGTCGCGCGGCAGCAGCTCGTGCTGCGCGCCTTCGATGCGACGCGCCAGTCGGCGCGCGCGCTCGACACCGGGCGGGTCGACGCGCTGCAGCACCTCGACGCGGCGCTGCGCGGCGATCGACGCAAGCTGTTTCGCCAGTTCGTCGAGAATGCCGAGGCGTCGCCGCGGGTCGCCGAGCGCATCTGGACCGCGGCGTTCGAACTCACGCAGGCGTTCATTGGCGCGTACCAGGCGGCGATCGAGGCGGCGCTCGTCCCGTCGGCGCACGCACGCTGGAAGCCGCGCCTGCCGCAATTGTTCACGCGCCTCGTCCACTATTACGGCATCGACGCGCGGCTGCGCATCAGCCGCCACGAGCACTGGATTCCCGCGCGCTGGGCCGAGCTGCATCGCGCGTACCTGCGCGCAACCGAGCTCGGGATCGATCGCGAGGATCCGGGAACGGGTTCGGCGGGCGGCCACTGGAACGTCGAGCAGGAGTATGTCTACGCGCTCTTGCTGCACCAGCTCAACAGCGGCAACCTCACGCCGGCGAACTTCGACTGGGTGGCGGCGCAGTTCCGCGTCTGGAGCCGGCGGCTCGAGCTCCTCGCGATGCCAAAGTCGATGGAGGGCTTCTACGTCGACGTCGCGGGACGTGAGGGACTGCGGCGGCGCACCGGCCAGGATTCGGGCGCGATGCTGCGCTTCCTCGACACGACGCCGCTTGCCGACCAGCTCGACGTGACGCTCGCGGCGCTCAAGAACGCCGACGCGACCGAGCAGGGCCCGATGAGCGAGCAGGGCGCGAAGCGCGCAGCGATTCTCGACAAGGCACGCGCTGCGATCGCACCGAACCTCAACGTCGACCTGCGCCGCGATCCGCGCATCAGCTGCGTGCAGGCCGCGCGCGTGAGGATCGGCGTTGCGCGCGTCGTCGAGGAGCTCGCGCGCCCTGCGGCCGCCGCGGCCGAGCCACCCGGCGACCAGATCGAAGTGTTCGCCGTCGCCGGGGCCCCGTATTCGCCTCCGGCCGCGAACGACGAGAACGACACGCTGTCAGGGAGTCTCGCGCGCTTTCCGCAGTCGCTGTGGCAGATCCGCGACCGCAGCGTCGCCGGTCTGCGCATCTGCGCGAGCGGAGGCGTCGGTCAGTCGCTGATGCTGGGGACGCTCGTCGCGGTGAGCGAGGCGGGTCGCGAGCAATGGGTGCTCGGCGTCGTCCGCCGCGTCAACAAGTTCGTCAACGACGACATCGAGGCGGGGCTCTCGGTCATCGCCGAGCGCGTCGTCGCCGTCAGCCTGCACGCGCAGCGCGAGCCGCGCGAAGCACACGGCATTGAGGTCGATGGCACCGACGCGCAGGACCTCGGTCCGCGCTTCGACGCGATCTATCTGCCGCCACCGTCGCGTCCCGACAAGCCGCTCTCGGCGCGCACGCTGATCGTGCCGACGCACGAGTATCGCGAGGCGAGGCGCCTCGTCCTCGCGACCGGCCGCACCATCTACACGATCGCGCTGCGCCAGGTCGTCGAGCAGCGCGCCGACTGGACCTGGGTCGCGATGCAGATTCTCGAGCGCAAGCCCCGCGCGTAAACGCCGCTCACTGCTCGTGCGGGCGGAAGTGCAACACGAGCTCGCGCTGGAAGAGATCGGGTGACGGTGGCGGCGGCAGCGGCGACGACTTCATGATCGCGCGCTGCACCGCGTCGTCGTAGGCGGGAATGCCGCTCGATTTCGTCATCTTCACGCTCAGAACCTCGCCGGTCGGCAGCTGGACGACGTCGAAGATCGCTTCGGGGTTGCCCGAGATCTCGGGCGGCAGGTTGACGTTGCTGCGAATCTTGCTGCGGATGCGGTCGATCCAGTCGGCTTCGGCGCGGCTCCTCGCGGTCGCCGCCGCAGCCTGCTGCGCGCGCGCCTGCGCCTCCTGCTCGGCCTGCGCGCGCAGCCGCGATTCCGCCTCGGCCTCCTTGCGCAGTCGCGCGTCGCGCTCGGCATCCTGACGCTTCTGCAGCTCGTGCTGCGCCTGCGCCTGCATCGCGGCGAGCGCGCGTGCCTGCTGCTCGGCTTGCCGCTTCGCCTCCTGTCTCGCTTTCTGCTCGGCCTCCTTCTTCGCTTCCTCCTTCTTCGCCGCCTCCTGCTTCGCCTTGAGCTCGATGTCGGCTTGCGACGGCGTCTGCGGCGGCGGCGCGGGCGTGGGTGCAGGCGCCGGCGCCGGCACGGGCGGAAGCTGCGGCGGTGCGGGTAGCGGCCTCGGCGGCGGAAGCTCGGGGAGCTTCGTCGCCGGCAGCGGCGTCAGGTCGGCCGATGGCGGCGCATAGAGCTCAGCGGTGACCGCGGCCGGCTCGCGGTTCTGCCACGTCACCGAGAACACCAGCACGCCGACGAAGAGCAGGTTGACGGCGATCGCGAGCAAGAGCGCGATCAGGCGTCCGCGCGGGCGCCGCGCACGCGCGGGGCGGTCATGGGCCGTCATCGGATGGGTGTCGGGGGCAGCGCGAGCGGAATCGGATGGGTGTCGGGGGCAGCGCGAGCGGAGGGCGAGGTGCGGGGATCTGGGACGAACAGCCGCTACGGAAGCGGCCGCGCGAGCAGTCCGACCTTGTGGATGCCCCCTCGCTGCAGGCGATCGAGCACGCCGATCACGTCCTCGTAGCGCGCGCTCTTGTCGGCTTCGATCACGACCGGCTGGTCGCGGCCGTCCTGGATGCTGCGCACGGCATCGACGAGATCCGCAAGCGAAACGCGCGACGTGCGCGGTGAGCGGCTCGACTGGTCGACGAGCGTGATCGACTTGTCCTGGTTGAGGCGCACGCGCAGCGGATTGACCGGAGGCTGCAGCTTGCTCCCCACCGAAGGAAGCTCGATCTCGCCCGGCGCCACCAGCGGAGCGGTCACCATGAAGATGACGAGCAGCACCAGCATCACGTCGATGTACGGCACGACGTTCATCTGGTTCACGGACTTGCGCGGTCTGCGCATCGGCTCAACCCTGGCGCTGGAGGATGTTCGAGAACTCCTCGATGAACGTTTCGTAGCGGACCGCGAGGCGGTCGACGTCGTGCGTGAAGCGGTTGTACGCGACGAATGCCGGGATCGCGGCGAAGAGCCCGATCGCGGTCGCGATCAGCGCTTCGGCGATTCCCGGCGCCACGTTGGCGAGCGTCGCCTGGCTCACGTTCTCGAGACCGCGGAACGCGTTCATGATTCCCCACACGGTGCCGAAAAGCCCGATGTACGGCGACACCGAGCCGACCGTCGCAAGACCCGACAGGTGCGCCTCGATCGCATCGATCTCGCGCTGATAGGCGGCGCGCATCGCGCGACGTGCCGCGTCGAGCGTCACCGGCGACGGGCTCCCCTGGCGGCGGTGCTTCGAGAATTCGCGGAAGCCGGCAGCGAAGATGTGCTGCAGCCCACCGCCGATCTGCGCTTCGCCCGCCTCGCGGTAGAGGACGTTGAGATCGCCGCCTTTCCAGAATTCGTCCTCGAACGCGTCGGCCTCGCGCGCCGCGCGCTTCAGCAGGAAGATCTTGAGGAAGATGCGCCACCACGACCACAGCGAGAGCGCCGCGAGCAGCACGAGAATGGCCTGCACGATGACCGACGCATGCGCGATCAGCGCGAGGAACGAGAGATTCGTTTCCAGGTTCAATACGGTTCCTGCGTGCTGATGCCTTCGCCGGGCGACCGGCGCGGCTCGGTTGAAAGGCCGGCGAATGCTCCGGCGAGCGGGGCCGGAATGCGCACCGGGCGAAAGCGCCTCGCGTCGATGCAGACGAGCGCAATCCGCGCCGACGCGAGGATCGCGCCGTCGCGCAGCACCCGTTGCTCGAGATCGAGGCGCGACGCGCCGCGGCTCACTGGCTCGACCGTCACGTCGAGCCGATCGGCGAGCCGCGCCGGACGCACGAAATCGATCTCGGCGCGATGGACGGCGAACGTGACGCCGTGCGCGCGCTCGATCGCCGGCAGCGCGAAGCCGAGCGCGTCGAGCCATTCGGTGCGCGCGCGCTCCATGAAGCGCAGGTAGTTCGCGTAATAGACGACGGCTCCCGCGTCGGTGTCCTCGTAGTAGACGCGAACCGGAAACGAGAACGGACCCGGCTTCTCGCCATCGTGGCGTCCGGCGCTCACGTGCCCGGAAAGAGGTCGCTGCCGGCGCCGGTCGGCTGCGCGAGCCCGAAGTGGCGCCAGGCGAGCGCGGTGGCGACGCGCCCGCGCGTGGTCCGCTGCAGGAGACCCTGCTGGATCAGGTACGGCTCGAGCACGTCCTCGATCGTGTCGCGCTCCTCACCGATCGCCGCGGCGAGATTGTCGACGCCCACCGGGCCGCCGCCGAACTTGTCGAGCACCGTCGACAAGAGCTTGCGATCCATCACGTCGAGCCCGGAGCCGTCGATGTCGAGCATCGACAGCGCCGCATCGGCCACCGCACGCGTGACGTCGCCGGCGGCGCGAACCTGCGCGTAGTCGCGCACCCGGCGCAGCAGCCGGTTCGCGATCCGCGGCGTGCCGCGTGCGCGGCGCGCGATCTCGATCGCACCGTCGGCGTCGATCGCGATCGACAGGAGGCGCGCCGAGCGGACGACGATCGAGGCGAGCTCGTCGGCGCTGTAGAACTCGAGCCGCGCGACGATCCCGAAGCGGTCGCGCAGCGGGTTGGTGAGCATGCCGGCACGCGTCGTCGCGCCGACCAGCGTGAACGGCGGCACGTCCATCTTGATGCTGCGCGCCGCCGGCCCCTCGCCGAGCATGATGTCGATGTGGAAATCCTCGAGCGCCGGATAGAGGATCTCCTCGACCACCGTCGGCAGGCGATGGATCTCGTCGATGAACAGCACGTCGCGCGGCTCGAGGTTGGTCAACAGCGCTGCGAGATCGCCCGGGCGCTCGAGCACCGGCCCCGAGGTCTGGCGCAGGTTGACGCCCATTTCCTTGGCGAGAATGTGCGCGAGCGTCGTCTTGCCCAGGCCCGGCGGGCCGAAGAGGAGCACGTGATCGAGCGCCTCGCCCCGGCCCCTGGCCGCCTGGATGAAGATCTC
>DASVGI010000084.1:0-71446 GCA_036379595.1 Casimicrobiaceae bacterium
GTCACGGGTAGCGGCGCGAGCGGTCGACGAGGGGCCCCGCGAAGCGGGGATCGGCGACCATGGCGAGTCGCCGCGGCGGGCCGACTCGCCGTCGCTGCCGATGCCACGATCGAGCGGAGGCCGGGCGCGGCGAGCGAGCCCGGGCGCACCGTATGGCTGCCGATGTCCCCGAGCGATGGCGCGCCGGGACCCGTCGCCAGGCGTTTGCGGATTCGAGCGCGCCGTGACCCTCGCACCGGGGGCGGCCCGCGCAGCACCAGGTGCGAACGCCGACTCGCAGGAAGCTCGCGAAGCAGCTACGCCTACAGCGCGACCCGCACCGTCGCGCCGGCGAACCAGTTGCGCCCCGGCGCGGGCTCGAAGTAGCGCCCGTTGCTGTCGTTGACGATCACCGAGCCCGCGTAGCGACGGTCGAACAGGTTGTTGACGCGAGCGAACGCGGTCCACGTCGCCGCACCCGTCCTGATGCCGTAGCCGACGCGCGCATTGACCGCGGCGTAGGAAGGTGCGGCGTCGCTGTTGCGCTCGTTCACGTAGAGCTTGTCGGCGTATTGCGTCTCGAGCGCCGCATTGAAGCCGGTCGCCCCCTGCGGTGCCCAGTCGAGCTCGGCCCAGGCCTCGCGCGACGGAACTCCCGGCAACCGCGCACCGGCGGGAACCGTCGCGGGCGGGGTCCCGGACGAGAAGGCATCGGCGAAGACTGCGCGCAACCAGGTCAGCGCGACGCGCGCGTGCATTCCGTGGCCGAGTGCGGCGTCCCACAGCGCTTCGGCGCCCTGTCGGTGCGTCGCGCTCGCATTCTTGTACGTCGTGCGTCCGCCGGTCGCCCGATCGACGACGATCTCGTTGTGCGTATCGGTATCGAACCACGCGAGGTTCAGCCGCTGCCCATCGGGCCACAGGAACTTCGCGCCCACCTCGAACGCGCGGCTCGTTGCCGGCTGCAGCGCGAAGTTGAGCCCGGTGCCGTTGTCGCGATACGCGATTTCGGTGAACGTCGGCGTCTCGAATCCTTCGCCGTAGCTCGTGTAGAGATTGACGTTGTCGGTTGCGTGGAAGACGACCCCGGCGACCGGGCTCGTGTTGCTGAAGTCGCGGTTGCCGCTGTCGTTGCCATTCGCGCCCGTCACGTAGTGATCGACCGACGTGTAGCGCACGCTGCTCGTGCGCACTCCCGCGGTCGCCGACCAGCGCCGTGCGAATTCCCATTCGGCCTGCGCGTAGGCATCGTTGCCCGTCACGTCGTCGGTCTCGTCGCGCCGCAGGTCTCCCATCGCACCGAAGTCGTTGACGAAGCCCCGGCGCAACTGATCCTGCCGGTTCCAGTCGCCGCCGACGGTGAGCGTCAGCGGCCGCCCCAGCGCCACCGCACGCCAGACGAGCCGCGCGCCGACACCGCCGAAGTTGCCGTCGAGATCGGTGATGCCGCCCGAAGACGTGTCCCCCGAGCCCGTGAACGCGAGGTACTGGCGCACGAGGCGCCGGCCGCCGTAGCCATCGACGTGGAGCTCGAGGGCGTCCGAGAGCGCGTGATCGAGCGCGACGCCGCCCTGCGCCTGGTTGATCGTCTTGCGGGTGTCGAACAGGATCGCGGCGTGGTCGACGCCGCGCGGATTCTCCGACCACTCGGCTCGCGTCAGGCCCAGCGGATCCTCGGTCTCGGGCTGGTACTGCGTGTTGCCGATCACCGTGATGCGAGTCGACGCATCGAAGCTCAGCACGAGCTTCGCATTCGTGAGATCGCGCCGCGCACGCGAGTGGTCGCGATACCCGCTCGTCTGGAATTCGCTGCCGGCAACGACGTAGCCGACGCGGTCGTGCGTCGCCGAGAGCTTCGTGCCGAACGTCCACTGGCCGTAACTCCCGCCGCCGCCGGTCACCGTCGCAACGGGCTCGTGGGACGGATCCTCGGTGAACACCGAGATCACGCCGCCCGACGCGTTGCCATAGAGCGCCGAGAACGGGCCGCGCAGGACTTCGATGCTCTTCGCCGACAGCAGGCTGAAGCTGCCGGTCTGCCCCTGGCCGTCCGGCATCGTCGCAGGGATGCCATCCTGATAGATGCGCACGCCGCGCACGCCGAAGGTCGCGCGCGCGCCGAAACCGCGCGAGCTGATCTGCAGGTCCTGCGCGTAGTTCTGGCGGTTGGCCGCGAACACGCCGGGAATCCTCGCCAGCGACTCGGAGAGATTCACCTGCGGCTCGCCGTCGCGGATCGCCCGCGCATCGATCACGTCGACCGACGCGGGAACGTCGAACGTGCTCTCCGCGTGGCGCGTCGCGGTGACGGTCACCGCCGGAAGCGTCGCCGTCGCGGTGGCACCCGTCGGCGCCGCAGTGCCGTCACCCGCCGCCTGAGCCACCGCCGGCTGCGCATGGAGCACCAGCACGAGCAGCACCAGCAGCACCAGCAGCACGACCGTCGACAGCGCGCCGCCCCCTGCAGCGAGAATTCGACGCTTCATCGATGGCGTTGCAGACATGCCGGCACCCGGGAATCAGCCGGGACGCCCGGCGCACGTCGGAGCATACGGAAACCGGGAAGTTCCTGCCAGATGCCGCGCCGATTGTCGCGGATCGAGCTACCGCGTTGCCGGGCGAGTGCGATCCCCCGCGGAGGTGGCGTCGGTTACGGGAACGCAGCCGGGCGCCGCAACGCGGCCGCGCGACGTAACGCGACCTGGCGCCACGACGCGGCCGAACAGCGGCCGCCACGCGACGGCGATCGCCCAGATGAGCCCGGCGACGACGAGCAGCGTCCCCGCATGCCGCTGGTCGCCCTGCAGATAGGCCGCGCAGAGCCGCTCGTCCGACGCCGCGTACCCCCAGCCGAACCGCACGAAGGTCGCGATCACTTCGACGTGGATCACCGCGCGCGCGATCGGCGGGCAGCGCGGCCAGGAGATCGCTGCTGCGGCGCCGAGCCCGAGTGCTAAGGTCGCGAACTTGAGCGCGTCCCAGCCGAGGTCGAGCCTCGCCGCATCGACGCTTCGCGGCAGCATCCACAGCAGCATCGTGAAGCTCGCGATGACGAGCCCGGTCGCGCCGCCGGCATTGAACGAATCGACGAAGCTTCGCGCGCGTCCCGCAGCGCTTGCCTGCGGCGCGCGACGCCACGCTGCGCCCATCCACCAGCCCGCGAGCACGATCAGCGGCATCTGCACGAGCATCTGCCGCGCCATCGACGCCTCGCCGAGCGAGCGGAGCGGCGGCACGACGAGGGCAGCCGCGAGCAGCAGCCCGGCCGCAAGCCACACCGGCAGAGGCCGTCGCTCGACTCGCGTCACCACCGGTCACCTCGCATTACCATCGCGCGCGCACCGCCGCGGCGATCGCCGCGGGATCCTTCGAATCGACGAGCTCGACTAATCGGCGGTCAGGGTCGACGAGTGCCGCCGCCTCGTTGTGAACGTAGCCGCCGATGCCGTCGTCGATCACCACCACGCCGAAGGCAACGAGCCAGCGCGGCAGATCGCGCGCGTCCACGGGAACCGCCGCATCGCGGCCCGGCAGCATCGGGCCATCGCGCGCGAGGAACGCGCGCAGCGCGGCGGGATCGTCGCGCGGGTCGAACGAAATCGAGACGAGCGCTACCTGACCCTGCGCGATGTCGGGAGCGAGGAGCTCCGCCACCCGATGGTCGATCGATCCCTGGACGAGGCAGAGCGATTCGCAGCGCGTGTAGATGAAATCGACCAGCAGCCAGCGCGCAGGCACATCGGCGAGCGGCCCGACGTGCCCGTCGGCGAAGCGCAGCGCAAGCGCCGGTATCGGCTGCGGATGCGCAAGCGCGGCGATGCGGCGCGCCGACTCGAGCGTGAAGGCCGAGAGACCGTCGGTCGCCGTCCAGGTGACCGCAAGCCCTGCCGCGAGCGCAACGATGGTGGCCGCGAGGGTCCGCGTCGCGCTCATCGGCAGGGGGCTCCACTTCCCTAAGCCGCGAGCGATGCCTTCGGAAGACGGGCGAGAATCCTGCCTCCGAGGAAGAGCACGCAGAGCAGCACGATGGTTCCTGCCACCGCACCGGCTTGCGCGTACCAGACCCACGGCGCATCGTACGTCGCGAAACGGCGCGGAATGCTGTGAAAGCCACTGTTGAGGAACACGCAGCAGAAGCACACGCCGGCGATCACGTAGCCCCAGAACACGGTCTGGTCGAGCACGGTGTTGCTGCGCCGATCGCGCGTGCACGCGTAGAGCAGCGTTCCCAGCACCATCGGCAGCATCCCGAGCAGCAGGTAGAAGTGGAAATGCCCGGGGACCCACAACGTGTTGTGCATCACGAGGTTGACGCGGATCGTCCCGTCGACGATCGCCGGAATCACCCCCGCCGCCCAGCCGAAGACGCCGAACACGAGGAGGCGCAGCGGCGTCTCCCACTTCACGCCGCTCTTGTACAGGTTGACGAGCGCGCCCCACGCGGTGACGAGAAGAACCGGGATGCCGCTCAGGTAAGAGACGATCTGCCCGGTGGCCGCCATCCAGCGAGGCATCGCGTAGTCCATCAGCAGGTGGTGCGGGTAGACCGAAAGCACCAGCAGCACGACGGCTGCCCACGACCCGAGGAACGCGCGATTGACCTTCCACGGCCTGCCGGTGTAGCGCGGAATGATCTCGTAGACGCCGATCACCGCCATGTAGATGGTGACATTGATGAACACGTGCCCGAAGAAGTAGATCAGGTTCTTCATCAGCAGCGCATCCATCGCGATGCCGGGCTCGTAGAGCGACACCAGCGTCATGATCAGCACGATGGCGCCTCCGAGGATGCCGAGCACGTTGACGATGATCGCCATCGTGCTCGCCACGACGGTGGCGGGATGTGCCGGATCGACGTTGCCGGAGATCAGCTGATCGAGCCCCAGCCCGCGCGCGAGGCTGCCGTAGCGCCGGATGATCCCGAGCGCGCAGTCCGCGTAGAAGATCAGGAAGCCCACGCCGATCAGCAGATAGCCGACCACGAACGCCGCTGCCGCGCTTGCGCTCCAGAGTCCCATGCTGTGCCCCGGAAGCGGGTACAGGAACGTCCACGCCCCCGCGAAGCCTCCGAGACCGATCGAGATCAGGATCAGCACGACCCCCACGAGCGAGAGCCCCATCATCGCGAGGAACGCTCCGTTCGAGAGCTCGACGTAGCGCCGCAGGAAGTACCACATCACGGCGGCTCCCGCGAGGGAGGCGGTGCCGACCATGCCGGCACCGTGCAGGGTCAGGATCTCGTAGAAGTAATTCGGCGGGACGCCGAGCCACGTCCCCTGGGTCGCGCGCATCACGACGCCGGCGAGCATCATCAGCAGGAACACTGCGATACCGACAGCGGCATAGACCTGGAAGGCGAACCTGGCGCGCGGCGTATCGGGTGTGACCGACGGCGCGGGTGTGACCGAAGCAGTGTAGGCAGGCATGGCGGCGTTCTCCTCAGGATCCGGCGACGACCTTGACGACGCCGCGCATGTTCGCATGCGCGATGCCGCAGTATTCGAGGCACAGCACCTGGTATTCCCCCGGCGCGTCGAAACGGATGCGAAGCCGGTTCACGTACCCGGGCATCACCTGCGCCTGCGCGACGATATGGGTCTCGTCGCGATAGAGCGCGAAGTCGTGGTTGACGTCGGCGCTGTGCAGTTGGAATTCGACCATCTTGCCCGCCGGGACGGTGCTGGGGACGATGTCCCAGCTCCATTGGCGCGCGGTGGCCTGCACGACGACGTCGGGTGCGCCGGCATCGCGCGCGTACGCGGCGATCGGCCAGTGGCGCAGCGTTCCCACCGTGATGACGACGCCGGCCGCGAGCGCGACCCAGACGAGCGGCCCACGCCATCGATATCCGTGCTTCGACACCGCGGCCGGATCCGGCGCGGCCTCGCGCGACTTCGCGCACACCCACAGAAAGACGACCGCGACCAGCGCCATCAGAACCAGCGACAGCTCCCACGCAACCTGTTGCATATGTCCCCCCTTTTTTCGACGACGACGTCGAGGTGAATGCAGCGTGCCTCTGCGATCAGGCCGCCTGCGCGAGCCGCAGCGTGACGAAGCGCAGCGCAAAGGTCCGGTCGGCCACCAGATCGGTGAGCGTCACGCGCCGAAGCTCCGCGACGAATGCGGCGCTGGCGATCGACAGCGCGTGCTTCAGCGTGCACGGCCCCTTCAGCACGCAGCGCTGCGCGGCGCAGTCGACGATCGTCAGGTCGCGCTCCATGCATTCGACGACTTCGCCGATGTTGATCGCGGACGCGGAACGGCCGAGCCGGAGTCCGCCGTGACGGCCCTGTGTGGTCGCGAGGTAGCCCTCCGTCGCCAGGCGGTGCACGACCTTGCGCAGGTGATCGTGCGAGACGCGATAGAAGCGCGCGATCTCGCGCATCGTCACGCGCGGGTGGCCGGGGGGCTTCTGCGCGAGATAGAGCAGCACGCGAAGCGAAAGGTCCGTGAAGCGGGAGAGCTGCATGGCGGTCCCCGCGATTCGATGCGCGCAATATACATCGTTTTGCGACGCTGTAAAGGGACCGCGCTCGCGCCGCCGACCGCGCGGGGGGTCAGTCGCCGGCGGCGGGCTGCTCGTCGAGACCGGTGCCGGTCGAGCGCGGGAGCAGCATCACGACGCCGAGCGTGACGACCGCGGTTCCCGCCATCAGCAGGAGGAGCGTGCGGAATCCCGCGACCTCGACGAGCGGGCCCAGGAGCCACACGGCGAGCGAGCTCACGCCGAACGCGACGGCAAGACGCATCCCCGAGACGCGCGAGCGCATCGTGTCGTCGACGTAGCGCACGATCAGCGCATCGGTGAACGGGATGGCGCCGAAGACCGCGATCATGAACGCGATCATCAGCGCGAACAACGCCCAGCCCTGCGCGCCTGCCGCGGCGGCGAAGAGGGGGATCTGCATCGCGACGATCGCCGCATAGAGAAGCTTGACCGGCACGCGGTCGAGCAGCACCCCGACCGTCACCTGGGCGAGCGCGCCGGCGACATAGACCGCGGCGAGCAGCGCTCCGAGCAACGCCGGATCCTCGACGATGCCGCGGAAGCGCTCGCGCAGCAGCTCACCGTTGCCGTTGGTCGTGAAGTTGAACAGCATGCTCCCCGAGATCGACGCGACGGTAATCACCGCGAAGACGTGCGCAAGCGCGCGTCGCGGCAGCATCGCCCGCGTCACCTCGCGCCGTGCCGGCGCCACGGCTTCGAGCGGAGCGGTCCGGGCGAACGCGATCCCGCAGCCGAGCGACACCAGCGCCGGAAGCGCGAACGCTGCGCGCCAGCCCATGTACTTGACGATGAAGCCGGTGACAATCGCGGAGAGCGCCACGCCGAGGTTGCCGGCGAGACCATTGACGCCGATCACCAGGCCGGGGCGCGGCGCGCCGCGAACGAGCATCGGAATGCCGACCGGGTGGTAGATCGCGGCGAAGGCGCCGAGCACCGTCAACGCAACCCCGAGCTGCCACGCGCTCCTCGTCAGTGCAACCGCGAGCGCGGCGAACCCCATGCCGAAGAAGAAGATCAGCATCAACCGCCGCCTGCCCCAGAGATCTCCGAGACGTCCCGCCGGCAGCGAGCCGAGGCCGAACAGCGCGAATGCCCCCGCGCCCCACGGCATCAGGTCCTCCCAGCGTGCGAAGCCGAGCTCGGCCGCAATCGAGCCGACGGCCGACGCGAAGATCAGCAGGAACATGTGATCGATCGCGTGGCCGGCATTGAGAAGCAGGCCCGCAGCGCGGGTCGGACGAGCCGTCATCGCCGGATCATCCGCGTGCTGCGAGCGCCGCGGCGACGCGGTCGGAGACCAGCGTCGAGACCCGCAGGTCGGATTCCGTCGTGCGTCCGGCGATGTGCGGAGTGAGCAGGAGCCGCGGGCACCCGGCGAACGCCGACCCCGCGGGGAGCGGTTCGCAGGCGAACACGTCGACCGCGGCGCCGCGCAGGCGGTGCGCGCGGAGTGCGGCGGCGAGTGCTGCCTCGTCGACGATCCCGCCGCGCGACGTGTTGATCAGGACCGCATCCTCGCGCAGGAGGCCGATGCGGCGCGCGTCGACGAGCCCGCGCGTCGCCGCGGTCAGCGGCAGATGCAGGGTGACGACGTCGGCTTCGCGCAGCAGTTGGTCGAGCTCGCACGGCCGCGTGGCCGTGTCCGCCCACACGCGATCGTCAGGAGCCACGGCGGGATCGTGTGCGATCGCGCGCATGCCCGCCGCTCGTGCGAGCGCCCCGGTCGCGCGGCCGATGCTGCCGAAGCCGACGAGGCCGATCGTGCGTCCGGCGATCTCGCATCCACGCGCAAGCTCGTCGCGCGGCCAGTGACCGTCGGCGACGGCGGCCGTCGCTGCAAACACGCCGCGGAGCAGGACGAGCGCCGCCGCGAGCACGTATTCGGCGACCGCGCGCGCGTTGGCGCCGACGGCGGGAAACACCTCGACGCCGCGCGCGGCGCAGGCGGCAAGGTCGATGTTGTCGAGGCCGACGCCGAGCCGACCGACGACCGCGAGGCGCGGCGCGGCGGCGAGGAGCGCCGCATCGACGCGCGTCGCATTGCGCACGATCAGCGCATCGGCGTCGCCGACCGCCTCGCGCAGTGACGAGGGCTCGTCGACGAGCCGCGGGTCGTAGCGAACGTCGAAGCGCTGCGCGAGCTGCGCGACCGCGCCCTCCTCCATCAACTCGCTGACGACGATGCGCTTCAGGTGGCGAAGAGCTGGTCGATGTCGGCGAACGCCTTGAACTCGAGCGCGTTGCCGAACGGGTCGAGGAAGAACATCGTCGCCTGCTCGCCGGGCTCGCCGCGAAAGCGCACGTAGGGCTCGATGACGAAGCTCACGCCGGCGGCGCGAAAGCGCTCGGCGAGCCGGTCCCAGGTCTTGCGATCGAGAACGACGCCGAAGTGGCGCACCGGCACCGCGCGCCCGTCGACGTCGCTCGTCGGCTCGCGCATTGCTGCCTCGTCGACCTTGTGCGCGACGATCTGGTGGCCGAAGAAGTCGAAATCGACCCACGCGTCGCTGCTGCGGCCCTCGGCGCAACCGAGGAAGTCGCCGTAGAAGCGCCGCGCCTCGGCGAGATCGGTCACCGGAAAGGCGAGGTGGAAGCGCGGATAGTTCGGCGTCGGTCGATGCATGGATCAGCCCTGCAGCCCCCATTTTCGCACGGTGCGCGCTTCGAGCGTGCGGAAGATCACGTTCTCGACGATGAGACCGATCACGATGACGGTGAAGAGCCCGGCGAACACGCTCGGGATCTCGAGCTGGTTCTTGTTCTCGTAGATGTACCAGCCGAGGCCGCCCGAGCCCGACGAAACGCCGAACACGAGCTCGGCGGCGATCAACGTGCGCCAGGCGAACGCCCAGCCGATCTTGAGCCCGGTGAGGATGCTCGGAAATGCCGCCGGAATCAGGATCCGCGCAACGTAAGGCAGTCCGCGCAGGCCGTAATTGCGCCCGACCATCCGCAGCGTGTTCGAGACCGACAGGAAGCCCGAATGCGTGTTGAGCGACACCGCCCACAGCACCGAGTGGATGATCACGAAGATGATGCTCCCCTCCCCCAGCCCGAACCAGATCAGCGCGAGTGGCAGGAGCGCGATCGCCGGCAGCGGGTTGAACATCGACGTCAGGAGCTCGAGGAGATCGGTGCCGATGCGCGTGCTGATCGCGACCACGGTCAGCACCGCCGCGCAGACGATGCCCGCCGCGTAACCCTTCAGCAGCACCTTGACCGACGTCATCGCCTTGACGAAGAGATCGCCGCCCAGCATGCCGTGCACGAACGCCTGCACGGTCGCCGAGAAGGTGGGGAACAGCAGCGGATTGTGGAGCTGTCGCGCGTAGAGCTCCCACGCGACGGCGAGGATGACGATCAGCGCGAGCTTGCGCACGGCGCCGATGTTCAGGATGCGCTCGCGAACCGACAGCGGCTTCTGGACGATGCCGAAGGCACCGGAGGCGATCGGCTCGCGAACGATCTCGGGCCGACGCGGCGAAACGACGAACGATGCGCTCATACATGCTCCTCGTGCGGGGCACCGGGCTCGACGGCGTCGGCGAAGAGCATCGCGTGGATGCGCTTCTCGAGCGCGCCGACGGCTGCACCGTCAGCGCCCGGGTCGAGGCTGTCGAGCTCGGCCTTGACCTGCCCCGGGTGCGGCGTCAGGAGCAGGATCCGGCTGCCGACGCGGATCGCCTCGGGGATCGAATGCGTGACGAACAGGACCGTGAAGTGCGTGTCCTCCCAGAGTGCCAGAAGCTCGTCCTGCATGCGCCGGCGGGTCAGCGCATCGAGCGCCGCGAACGGCTCGTCCATCAGGAGGATCGCAGGCTCCATCGCCATGCCGCGTGCGATCGCGACGCGCTGCTTCATGCCTCCCGAGAGCGTGTGGGGGTAGCTGTCGGCGAAGCGCGTGAGGTTGACCTTCGCGATGTACTCGAGCGCCTTCTCCTCGGCTTCGCGCCGCCCCATCCCGCCCCCCGAGCGCAGCGGGAACATCACGTTCTCCTTCACCGTGCGCCACGGCAGGAGCTGGTCGAACTCCTGGAACACCATCATCCGATCGGGGCCCGGACGCCGCACGACCTCGCCTTTCAGCCTGATCTCGCCTTCGACCGGTTGCAGGTAGCCGCCGACGGCTTTCAGCAGCGTCGACTTGCCGCAGCCGGACGGGCCGAGAAGGATGAAGCGATCGGCCGGATACACGTCGAAATCGACGCGATAGGTCGCGGTGATCAGCCGGTCGCGCGTCTTGTACTGCAGCGTGACGCCGCTGACGGCGAGAAGCGGCGCGGGCCCGGCTGCCGCTGTCACGCGTGCTGTCGCCACGGCAGGGCATCGAGTCCGACGTTGCCCCCCGAGATGACGACTCCGACACGCATCCCCGCGAAGCGCGCGCGGTGCTCGAGCAGACACGCGAGCGGCACCGCGCCCGAAGGCTCGACCACCTGCTTCATCCGCTCGAACAGCATCCGCATCGCGGCCACGATCGCCTCCTCGCTGCAGGTGACGATCGCCTCCACGCCGGCCCTGAGCGCCGCGAGCGTGCGTGGCGACAGCGTCGT
This sequence comes from Casimicrobiaceae bacterium, assembly GCA_036379595.1. Lineage (GTDB taxonomy): Bacteria > Pseudomonadota > Gammaproteobacteria > Burkholderiales > Casimicrobiaceae > VBCG01. The sequence goes on from DASVGI010000084.1 coordinate 11,044, forward strand.
GCGCAGGCCGTCCGCGATCGTCACCGTGGGGGCGAGCGCTTCGACACGTCCGCTCGCGAAGCTCCGCGCGGCATCGTCGGCGTTGACCGGCTCGGCGCCGAACACGCGAATGCCCGGCGCGGCCGCGCGCACGGCGATCGCCGTTCCCGACAGGAGCCCGCCGCCGCCGCACGGCGCGATCACCGCGTCGAGATCGGTGACGTCGTCGATGAGCTCGAGCGCGACGGTTCCCTGTCCGGCGATGACGCGCGGGTCGTCGAACGGATGGATCAGCGTGGCGCCGCTCTCACGGGCGACCTCGGCGCACGCCGCCTCGCGTGCGGCGACGGTCGGTGCGCAGAGGCGCACCGTGGCGCCGAAGCGGCGAACGTTCGCCTGCTTGATCGCCGGCGCATTCTCCGGCATCACGACCCACGCCGGAATGCCGCGTCGTGCTGCCGCGTACGCGAGTGCCGCGCCGTGATTGCCCGACGAATGGGTGACGACGCCGCGCGCGGCCTCGGCCTCGTCGAGCGAGAACACGGCATTGCACGCGCCGCGCGCCTTGAATGCGCCGATCTTCTGCAGGTGCTCGGCCTTGAAGTGCAGCGACGCACCGGTTTCGGCGTCGATCGATGCCGACGTCAGCACCGGCGTGTGGTGCACGAGGCCGGCGATCCGCCGCTGCGCCTCGCGGATCGCCGCGAGATCGGGGAGCCCGGGCGCGGCGACCGCCTCGGCCATCAGCTCCCCGGCAGGCTCTGCGCGTTGGGGAAGAACATCTCCTTCCACGACTCGGGCTTCACCTTGATCGAGTGGATCTTGTACATGAAATCGACATACTTCATCACGTTGTTCGGCGTCGTCGTGTACTTGATCTCGGGATCGTCGAGCATCTTCAGGATGAAGTCGAGGCCACTCTTGTCCTTCGAGATCCGGAGATAGGTCTCGGCCGCCGTGCGCTTGTCGCTGTTGATGAGCGCCGTCGCTTCGTCGAGCGCCGCAACGAACGCCGCGTAGACCTTCGGGTTCTCGTCGTGGAATTTCGCCGTCGTCCAGACGACGTTGAAGGTCGCCGGTCCGCCCAGTACGTCGTACGAGCTGAACACCTTGTGGATCCCCGGACGCTCGAGCTCCTCGTACTGGAACGGCGGCGAGCCGAGATGCGCGGTGACCTCGGAGCGGCCCGACAGCAGCGCCGCCATCGCATCCGGGTGCGACATCGACACCGTCAGGTGATCGATCCGGAACTGCTGTCCGGGCCCGAATGCCTTCTCCGCGGCCATCTGCAGCGTCACCGCCTGGATCGAGACCTTGACCGCGGGGAGTGCGATCTTGTCGTGGTCGGTGAAGTCGGCGAGCGTCTTCACCTTCGGGTTGTTGGTGACGAGGAAGAGCGGCATCGAGTTGATCGCCGCCACCGCCTTGACGTCGAGATTGCCGCGGGTCTTCGCCCACAACGTGGTGAACGGCCCGACGCCGCCCGAGGCGAACTGCAGGTTGCCGGACAGCAGTGCGTCGTTCATCACGGCGCCGCTCGCGAACTTGGACCAGTCGACCTTGACGTCGATGCCGGATTCCTTCGCGTGCTTCTCGATCAGCTTGCGATCCTCCATGATCATCAGCGGCAGGTAGCTGATCCCGTACTGCCGCGAAACGTGGATCTCGGTCACCTCGCCGCGTACCGGAGCCGCGGCAAGCGCGATCGCTGCGGCGACGACAAACGTTGCCGCACGTACCATCGATGGGTTCATTGTCTCCTCCTCCTCGCCGCGGATCGTAGTGGTTCGCGCCGGCAGCGTCAAACCGGTAGGATAGGAAAACCGGGACGTACCACGTTTTTCACCGTTCGCTTCACCAACCTAGAAACCGCTGCTGTCAAAAAACGTGGTACGTCCCGGTTTTCCTATCCTACCGGCCTGACGCACCGGCGCGAACGACCTGCGATGCGCCGGACATGGCCCGTGCCGCGCGAGCGCGGCCAGGTGCTCGCGCGTTCCGTAGCCCTTGTGCCGCGCGAAGCCATAGGCCGGATACTCGCGATCGAGTGCGACCAGCATCGCGTCGCGCACGGTCTTGGCGAGGATCGACGCCGCCGAGATTGCGGGAACGTCGCGATCGCCCTTCACGATCGCCCGCACCGGACACGCGAGATCGGGGCAGCGATCGCCGTCGACCAGCGCCGCGCCGGGAGCGATCGCGAGGCCATCGACGGCCCGCCTCATCGCGAGCAGCGTCGCCCGCAGGATGTTGAGCGCATCGATCTCGGTGACGTCGCAGTGCGCAACCGACCACGCGAGCGCCCGGGCGCGGATCTCGGAAGCGAGCTCGTCGCGCACCGCTGCACGGAGGAGCTTCGAGTCGCGCAGCCCCGCGATCGGCCGGGCATCGTCGAGAATGACCGCGGCGGCCACCACCGGGCCGGCGAGCGGGCCGCGGCCCGCCTCGTCGATGCCCGCCACCATCGATTCACGCGGCATGGCGCGCGAAGTGCTGGCCTTCGCTGCGCCGGCCGGTGGCGCGGTCGAGCTCACCCAGCACCGCCTCGCTCGCAACGGCGCCGGTATCGACGGCGAGCCGGCGGCCGAACTCGCCGAACACATGCTCGAGACGCCTGCGCGTGACCGTGTCGTCGAACAGATTGAGCGCGGCGCGCGCGAGGTTCGCCGGCGTTGCCTCGGCCTGCAGGAATTCGGGAACCACGAAGCGGCCCGCGAGCACGTTCGGCAGCCCCACCCAGGGAACCAGCAGCCGGCGGCGGACGATTGCCGCGGTGAGCGAGCTCACGCGATAGAAGATGACGTGCGGGCAGCGGGCGAGCGCGGCTTCGAGCGTCGCCGTACCCGATGCGACGAGCGCGACGTCGGCGGCGCGCAATGCGTCGCCGGCATGGCCGTAGAGGATGGTGAGCGCAAGGCTCTCGTGGCCGGCGCGGTGCTGCGCATCGACGAACGCGTCGCGCGTCGTGCGCGAGACTACCGGGACCACGAAGCGCGCGTCAGGCCGCGCCTCGGCGATGCGCGCCGCCGCGTCGAGCACGAGGCCGGCGTGCATCTCGATCTCCGAGAGCCGGCTCCCGGGCAACAGCGCAAAGAGCGGCGCGGCGCCCTTGTACTGCAGGAGCTCGCGCACCGCACGCCGGGTGCCGGGCCCCGCTGCATCGGCGGCAAGCGGATGACCGACGAAGGTCACCGGAATGCCCGCCTCCTCGTAGAGCGGGACCTCGAACGGAAACAGCGCGAGCACGCGGTCGACGGCGCGATCGATCGTGCGCAGGCGCTCGCGTCGCCACGCCCACACCGACGGGCTCACGAAATGGATGGTGCGCACGCCGCGACGCTTCAGGCGCCGCTCGAGGCCGAGGTTGAAGTCGGGCGCGTCGACGCCGACGAACACCGGAACCGCCTCGTGGACGAGCCGGCGCGCGACGCGCCTGCGCAGCGCAAAGAGCCCCGGCAGATGCGCGAGAACCTCGACGAAGCCGCGCACGGCGAGGCGCTCCATCGGCGCCCACACGTCGCAGCCCTCGGCCTCCATGCGCGGGCCGGCGATGCCGGCGAAGCGCACGTCGCTACGCCGCTCGCGCACGCCGCGGATCAGCGCCGCAGCGAGCGCGTCGCCGGACGCCTCGCCGGCGACGATGCCGATCGTGACGCCGGGGGCCCGCTCAGCGGACAATGCCGCGCCCCGGATGCGTCAGAAATTCGACCAGCGGAGCGAGCAGCGGGGTGTCGATCGCCGCGCGCGCGAGCTCGGCGCGCGCCGCGTCGAACGCGAGGCCCGAGCGGTAGAGCGTCCGGTACGCGCGCCGCACGGCCGCGATGTCCGCGGCCGTGAAGCCGCGCCGGCGCAGTCCTTCGTTATTCGTCCCCGCGGGCTTTGCCGGGTAGCCCGACGCGGTGACGAACGGCGGGACGTCCTGCAGCACGATCGCTCCGGCGGCGATCATCGCGTGCGCGCCGATGCGGCAGAACTGGTGCACGCCGGCATAAGCGCCGAGCACCGCGTAGTCGCCGATCGTCACGTGGCCGGCGATCTGCGCGTTGTTCGAGAACGTCGTCGCGTTGCCGACGACGCAGTCGTGCGCGACGTGCGCGTAGGCGAGAAACAGGTTGCCGCTGCCGATCGTCGTATCGCCGCGATCCTGTGCGGTTCCCGCGTGGATCGACACGTACTCGCGGATCACGTTGTCGTCGCCGATCGTCGTCGTCGTCGGCTCGCCGCCGTACTTGCGGTCCTGCGGAATGTCGCCGACCGATGCGAACTGGAACACGCGGTTGCGCTCGCCTAAGGTGGTGCGCCCGACGATGACCGCATGCGGCCCGATGCGGCTGCCGGCGCCGATGCGTACGGCGGAGCCGATGATCGAGTACGGCCCGATCTCGACGTCGTCGGCAAGCCGGGCGCCGGGCTCGACCAGCGCAGTGGAATGGACCGCGGCCACGTCAGACGATGGGAAGCGTCGGCGGCGACGGCGCTTCGCGGATCGCGGCCAGGAGCGTCGCCTCGCAGACGAGCTGCCTGCCGACGCTCGCGCGGGTGCGAAAGCGGCCGACGTTTCGCACCGAGCGCTCGAGCTCGGCTTCGAGGAGCAGCGTGTCGCCCGGAATCACCTGGCGCTTGAAGCGTGCCTTGTCGATCCCGGCGAAGAGGACGAGCTGGCTGCCGTCCTGCCGGGCGGCGTCGGAGAGCATCGTCAGGAGCCCGGCCGCCTGCGCCATCGACTCGATGACGAGCACGCCCGGCATCACCGGATTGCCGGGGAAATGGCCCTGAAAGAACGGCTCGTTCGCGGTGACGTTCTTGATTGCCCGGATGCACCTGCCGGCCTCCCATTCGAGCACCCGGTCGACGAGCAGCATCGGGTATCGATGCGGAAGCAGCCGCTCGATCATTGCAGCGTCGAGTTCACTCACGCTCGTCTCCCCCTGTCGATTCCCCTTCGGTGCCCCGCCCGCGCGGCGGCTCGGTGCCCGGCCGGCGCAGCCGTTCGAGCGCGCGCAGCCGCGCGACGACGTCGCGCATGTGCCGGACATGCGCGACCACGCGCTTCCACTCGGCGTGCCGGAGCGCCGGAAACGCGCCAGTGTAAACGCCCGGCGCGGTGATCGATTCCGACACGAGCGTCGCCGCGGACACCACCGTCCCGGCGGCGATTTCGAGGTGGCCCGAAATCATCGCCGCGCCGCCGATGCGGCAATCGCGGCCGATGCGCGCAGAGCCGGCGATGCCGACGCAGCCGGCGATCGCCGTGCGCGCGCCGATCACGCAGTTGTGCCCGATCTGGATCTGGTTGTCGAGCTTCACGCCGTCTTCGATCACCGTGTCGCCGAGCGCGCCGCGATCGATCGTCGTGTTGGCGCCGATCTCGACGTCGGCGCCGATGACGACGCGCCCGATCTGCGGAATCTTGATCCACCCGTCGGGACCCGGCGCGAGGCCGAAACCATCGGCGCCGATCACCGCACCGCTGTGCACGAGCGAGCGCGGGCCGATCGTGCAGCGCGCGTAGACGGTAACCCCGGCATCGAGCACCGCGTCGTCGCCGATCACCGCCCCGTCGCCGATCGTGCACCGGCTGCCGATCGCTGCGCGCTCGCCGATCGACGCGCCGGCGCCGATCACCGCGAAGGGACCGATCGTCGCCGTGGCGGCGACGGTCGCCGCGGGATCGATCACCGCCGTCGGGTGGCGCCCCGGACGCTGCGGTGCGGTCGGATAGAGGAGGCCCGCGACCTTCGCATAGGTGACGTAGGGATCGGCCGACACGAGCCGCGGCAGCGCCGTCGCCGTGGCGTCGGCCGCACCGACGATCACCGCCGCCGCGCGCGTCGTCGCGAGCTGGCTGCGATAGCGCGGATTGGCGAGAAACGCGATGTCGCCGGGACCGGCGCTCTCGAGGGTGGCGACGCGCTCGATCCGTGTCGCGCCGTCCCCTTCGACTGCGGCGCCGCAGAGCCGGCCAAGCTCGTCGAGACGAATCGGCCCGCCCGGCGCGCACCCGGTCATCGGCTTACTTGTCGGAAAGCGCCTTGATCACCTTGTCGGTGATATCGATGCGCTGGCTCGCGTAGACGACCGGGTCCTGCAGGATCAGGTCGTACTTCTCGCTCGTGGCGATCTGCTGGATCACCTTGTTCGCGCGGTCCTGCAGCGCCGAGATCTCCTCGTTCTTGCGGAGATTGATGTCCTCGCGGAACTCGCGCTGCATCCGCTGCAGATCACGCGACTGGTTGGCGAGATCGCGCTCCTTGCCTCTCCGGTCAACGTCCGTCATCGTCGCACCGTCGCGATCGAGCGTCGCCTGCAGGTCGCGCACCTGCTTCGCGAGCTTCTGGATCTCGGCGTCGCGCGCCGCGAACTCCTTCTCGATCTTGGCCTGCGCGCGCTTCGCCGGCGCCGCTTCGCGGAACAGCCGCTCGGTATTGACGAAGCCGATCTTGTAGTCGGCGGCCGAGCTCGCGCCGGCGACTGCCAGCAGCGCAACGGCCATCGTGGTCAACATCCATCGCTTCAACACTTCGATCCCTCCGCAGCCCCGGCACGCGCCGGGGCGTCAGAATGCCGTGCCGGCCTGGAACTGGAAACGCTGCTCGTGGTCGCCGGGCTTCTTGTTCACGGGAATGGCGTAGCTGAATTTGAGCGGCCCCACCGGCGAATTCCACGATACACCGGCGCCGATCGAATACCGGAACGACTCGAACTGCGGCTGACGCCCGTTCGCCCAGATCTCACCCGCGTCGGCGAAGATGCTCGCGCGCACCGCCTTGTCGCCCTTCACGATCGGATAGAACATCTCGGCGTTGCCGACGATCTTGCGTCGCCCGCCGAGCGCGTTACCCTGGCTGTCCTGCGGGCCCAGCGACGCCGTGTCGTAGCCGCGCACCGAGTTGCCGCCCCCGGCGAAGAACGCCTTGAAGAACGGCAGCGGCTTGCCCGAGAGACCGTCGGCGTAACCGACGTCGCCGCGCAGCATCAGCACGAGGTCGCCGTACACCGGCCAGTACTGCGAGTGCGAGTACTCGATCTTGTAGTAGGCGAGGTCGCCGAACGGCAGGCCGCTTTCGAGGAGCACGCTCTGCAGCCGCCCGCGCGTCGGGAACTGGATGTCGTCGCGCGTATCGCGCGACCAGCCGACCGAGCCGATGAAGGCGTTCGTGGTCTTCCCGAACTGGTTGACGAACTGATCGTAGACCGGGGGGCTATTGCTGAACAGCGTGATCTCGGTGTGCTCGACGCGACCGCCGAAGTTGATCGTGTCGGTCTCGGTGATCGGGACGCCGAAGCCCATCGCCGCACCCAGCGTGTGCGATGAGTACTGCGAGATCGCGAGGCCGGTCGGGTCGAGGTTGCGCTGGTACGCTTCGAGCGTGCGCGACACGCCGTCGACCGTGTAGTAGGGCTGCGTGAACAGCGCCGAATAGGTGCGGTCGTAGCGCCCGGTATTCACGGCGAGAGTCAGCGCGTTGCCGGTGCCGAAGATGTTCTGCTGGGAGACCGACGCGTTGAGCACGACGCCCTGGTCGCTCGAATAGCCGACCCCGGCGAGCAGGCTGCCGGTGTTGCGCTCGGTGACCGCGACGTCGACGTCGACCTGGTCCGATGTGCCGGGCACCGGCGGGGTCTCGACGTTGACGTCGTCGAAATAGCCGAGATGCTTGATGCGCTCCTTCGAGCGCTCGATCCGCGGCCCGTCGTACCACGCATCCTCGAGCTGACGCATCTCGCGGCGGATGACGACGTCGCGCGTCTTCGCGTTGCCGCTGATGTTGATCCTGCGCACGTACGCGCGCCGCCCCGGATCGACGAAGAACGTGAACGAGGCCTTCGAGTCCTTGAGATCGAGCTCGGGCACCGCGTTGACGTTGGCGAACGCGTAGCCGTCGGCGCCCAGCCGCTCGCTCATGTCCTTCGCCGACGCCTGCAGCTTCGCCCGCGAGAATACTTCGCCCTTGTGCAGCTGGACGAGCGTTTCGAGCTCGGACGCGGGAACCACGAGGTCGCCGGCGATGCGGATGTCGCCGACAATGAAGCGCGGGCCCTCGGAGATGTTGACGGTGATGTGGATGTGCTCCTTGTCGGGGCTGATCGACACCTGCGTCGACTCGATGTTCATTTCGAGATAGCCGCGATCCTGGTAGAAGCTGCGCACCTTCTCGAGATCGCCGGAGAGCTTCTGCTTCGAGTACTGGTCGTCCTTCGTGTACCAGGTGAACCAGCCGGGAGTGGTCAGCGTCATCTGCGACAGCAGCGTCTTCTCGCTGAACTCTTTCGCGCCGACGATGTTGATCTGCGCGATCTTGGCGGTGTCGCCTTCCTTGATCGTGAAGTTGATCGCCACCCGGTTGCGCTCCTGCGGAGTCACCGTGGTCTGGATCTCGGCCGCGTACTTGCCGCGCGTGATGTACTGGCGCTTCAACTCCTGCTCGGCGCGGTCGAGCAGCGACCGGTCGAAGATCCGCGCCTCGGCGAGGCCGATCTCCTTCATCGCCTTCTTGATCGTGTCGGTGTCGAACTCCTTGTTGCCGGTGTAGGTGATCGAGCTGATCGTCGGGCGCTCGACGACGGCGACGATCAGCACGTTGCCCTCCTTTTCGAGACGGACGTCGCGAAAGAAGCCGGTCGCGTACAGCGCCTTGACGGCGTCGGAGATCTTCTGGTCGTCGACGCGGTCGCCGACCTTGATCGGGAGGTAGTTGAATACGGTGCCCGGCTCGGTCCGCTGCGCGCCCTCGACGCGGATGTCGCGCACGACGAACGGCTCGATCGACCATGCCATCAGCGGAGCGAGCGCCGCGACGGCGAGCAAGGCGACCCGCGCCCAGATGCGGATGCGGCCGGGCCGATCAGAACAGGCGCGAAACGTCATTGAAGAGAGCCAGGGCCATCAGCACCGCGAGCATCGCCATGCCGATGCGTTGACCGACCTCGATGGCGTGGTCGGAAACAGGACTGCCTTTGACAATTTCGGCGAGATAATACAGCAAATGCCCCCCATCCAACAGCGGGATGGGCAGCAGGTTGAGCACGCCGAGACTGATGCTGATGAGCGCGAGGTAGCCGAGGAACGCGAGCAGCCCCGCCTGTGCCGATTCGCCGGCGATGTCGGCCATCGTGATCGGACCGCTGATGTTGCGCAGCGACGCGCTGCCGGTGACGATGCGACCGAGCATGCGCACGGTGAACAGCGACAGCTCGCCGGTCTTCTCGAAGCCGGCGCCGAGTGCCGCGAGCGGAGCGTCACGAACGATGACGGCGAGCTTCGCCGCGGCCGCAGGGTCGACGCGCAGCCGAACGCCGGCGAGCCCGATCTTCCTGCCGTCCTGCTCGACGGTCTCCGGCGTCAGCGCGACGGTGATCTCGCGACCGGCGCGCAGCACGCGATAGTCGAGTGCAACGCCCGCGTGCGCGTTGGTGATCTCGGCTACGGCCGCCGGCGAATGCATCGGCACGCCGTCGACGGCGACGATCCGGTCGCCCGCTTTCAGGCCCGCCGCCTCGGCGGGCTTGCCGGGGAGCACCGCATCGACGATCGGCGCACCGAGATCGACGACGAGGCCGAGCTTCGTCAACGGATCGCCCTCCCAGTCGCTGTCGGAGAGCCCGCCGAGCGAGAGATCGCGAACGACCGGCTCGGTGGCGGCGTTGCCGCGCGCGAGCGACACGCGGACCGACGGCTCGCCCTGCTCGCGCAGGAGGCGCCAGCGCAGCTCCTGGACGCTGCGCACCGGGTCGCCGTCGACGGCGGTCACGACGTCGCCGCCGCGCACGTCGGCTGCCGCGGCGGCGCTCTGCGGCGGCGGCGCGGCGAGGAGCGGCTGCTGCCCGGGAATGCCCGCCATGTAGGTCGCCGAGAAGAACAGTCCGGCAAGCACGAGGTTCGCGATCGGCCCCGCCGCGACGATCGCGATGCGCTTCGCCACCGGTTGGCGGTTGAACGCACGCGGCAGGTCCGCGCGCGCGACCGTGCCTTCGCGCTCGTCGGCCATCCGCACGTAGCCTCCGAGCGGAATCGCCGAGAGCGCCCATTCGGTGCGGTCGCGGCCGAAGCGGCGCGACCAGATCACGCGGCCGAAGCCGACCGAGAAGCGCAGCACCTTGACGCCGGCAAGGCGCGCCACCGCGTAATGCCCGAGCTCGTGGAACACGACGAGCACGCCGAGCGTCACCGCGAACGCGACCACTTTGTAGAGAATATCGATCATGCGGCGATCCCCAGCGCGACGCGGCAGCGCGCGCGCGCGTCGGCGTCGATGGCGAGCGCATCGTCGAGCGAGGCGACCGGCGTCGGAGAGTGCCGCTCGAGCACGGTCGCGCACGCGCGCGCGATGTCGCTGAAGCGGGCGCGTCCGGCGAGGAACGCGTCGACGGCGACTTCGTTCGCGGCGTTGAGCGCGATTGGCGCCGCCGCATCGGAAGCGAGCGCCGCGTAAGCGAGATCGACGCAGGGAAAGCGCGCCGGATCGGGCGGCAGGAACGTCAACCTGCCGACCGCGGCGAGGTCGAGCGAGCCAACCCCGCTCTCCACGCGTCCGGGTGCTGCGAGCGCCTGTGCGATCGGCGTGCGCATGTCGGGGTGGCCGAGCTGCGCGAGCACCGAGCCGTCGACGTACTCGACGAGCGAGTGCACGATGCTCTGCGGGTGAACGACGACCTCGATCCGATCGGCCGGCGCTCCGAACAACCAGTGCGCCTCGATCACTTCGAGACCCTTGTTCATCATCGTCGCCGAATCCACCGAGATCTTGCGTCCCATCGTCCAGTTCGGGTGCCGGCACGCCTCGTCCGGCGTCACGCGATCGAAGTCGGCCTCTGGCCGCCGGAAGAACGGCCCGCCCGATGCGGTGAGCACGATCCTTCGCACGCCCGCCGCTGCGGGATCGCGTGCGTAGGGCGTCGGCAGGCACTGGTAGACGGCATTGTGCTCGCTGTCGATCGGCACCAGCGTCGCCGCCCCCTCCTCCGCGGCCGCGATGAAGAGCGCGCCGCCGATCACCAGCGCTTCCTTGTTCGCAAGCAGGATGCGCTTGCCGGCACGCGCCGCCGCGAGCGTCGCCGGCAGGCCGGCGGCGCCGACGATCGCTGCGAGCACGGTGTCGGCCTCCGCGAGCGTGGCCACCTCGGCGAGCCCCGCCGCTCCCGCGACGACGCGCGTTGCGATGCCTTCGGCGGCGAGATCGCGCGCCAGCGCGGCGGCGTGCTCGGCGTCGTGCAGTGCGGCAAGCCGCGGCCGGTGGAGCCGGCAAAGCTCGAGCAGGCGCGCATGATTGCTGTACGCGGCGAGCGCGACCACCTCGAAGCGATCCGGATGGCGCGCGATGACGTCGAGCGCCGAAGCGCCGATCGAGCCCGTCGCACCAAGGAGCGCAACGCCTTCGCGCTTCATGGCCGCCTGAGGAACAGCAGCGCCGCAATCGACGGGATCATGGCCGCCCCAGGAACAAGAGCGCCGCAATCGACGCGGGCGGCATCGCGGCAACGAGCGCGTCGATGCGGTCGAGGATCCCGCCGTGGCCGGGAAGGAGCCGCCCGCTGTCCTTCACGCCGGCCTGACGCTTCAAGAGCGATTCGTAGAGGTCGCCGACAATCGAAAGACTCGCGAGCGCCAGTGCGAGCGCGACCCAGCCGACGAGCGCGGCCGGTCCCGAAGCGCCGCGATAGCCTGCCCGCGGCGCGAGCGGCGCGAGCGCGAGCGCGTAGATCGCAACGCCGGCGAGCGCTCCAGCGACGCCCTCCCACGTCTTGCCCGGGCTCACCTGCGGCGCGAGGCGATGACGGCCGATCGCGCGGCCGGTGAAGTACGCAGCGGTATCGGCGATCCACACGATCGCCATCGCCGCGAGCACGAGCCACGGCGAGCGCACCTGCATCGACACCAGCGCGACGAACGCGCCGGTCAGCACGATCCAGCCCGACACGACGCGAACGAGAGGCTGTTTCGGGTCCCAGCGCACGAGCACCCACGGCGTCGCGACGACGAGCCAGAACGCGCTCGCCACGCCACCGACCGCGAGCACCACACTCGGTGGCCAGCCGTCGTCGAAACGTGCTGCCGGCGCGAGCAGCAGATAGCCGCCGATCAGCAGCATGCCGGCGACGAACAGCACGCGCGAAACACCGGTGAGGCGCGCAAGGCGCGCCCATTCGTTGGCCGCACCGAGCAGCGCCGCCAGGACGACCAGCGCAAAGAGGCGCGGCGGCAGCGCGAACAACGCGACGAGCACCAGCACGAGCAATGCGCAGGCAGTGACGACGCGTGTGGCAAGCGGATGGCTCGGCACCGGGCCCGGCCCGGACGCGACACTCACGCGTCGTTCCCGTGGACCTGCTCGCCGGTCTGGCCGAAGCGGCGCTCGCGCGTGGCAAACGATTCGATCGCGGCGGCGAGCGCCGCCGCATCGAAATCAGGCCACAGGAGATCGGTGAAGTAGAGCTCGGTGTAGGCGAGCTGCCACAGCAGGAAGTTCGAGATGCGCTGCTCGCCGCCGGTGCGGATGAAGAGATCCGGCTCGGGTGCATACGCCATCGCGAGCCACGGCTCGAGCGCCTCGGGCTCGAGCGCGGCATCGTCGGCGAGCGCCTCGGGATGGACGCGAAAATACGCGCGCGCCGCCTGCGCAATGTCCCAGCGCCCGCCGTAGTTGGCGGCGATGGTCAGCGTGAGGCGTGTATTGCCCGCGGTCCTCGCCTCGCCCTCGGCGATGAGGTCGCGGATGCGCTTGTCGAAACGCGACATGTCGCCGACGACGCGCAGCCGGATGCCGTTGGTGTGGAGCTTCGCGACCTCCTGCTCGAGCGCGCGCGCGAAAAGCTCCATCAGGAGCGTCACCTCGTCGGCGGGACGACGCCAGTTTTCGCTCGAGAACGCGAACAGCGTCAGGTATTCGACGCCGTGCTCGATCGCCGCGCGCACCGCCGCGCGCACGGCCTCGACGCCCTTGCGGTGCCCGGCGATGCGCGGCAGCAGGCGCTTGTTCGCCCAGCGCCCGTTGCCGTCCATGATGATGGCGACATGGCGCGGAACCCGGACCGGGTCGGGGACGGCGCGCGTCGAGCTCGTGAACACGGCGTGGCGACCTGGAGGCAACCTCGTGGCGACCTCAGATCGCCATCAGGTCGGCTTCTTTCAGCTGCAGCAGGCGGTCGACTTCCGCGATGTAGTGATCGGTGAGCTTCTGCAGCTCGTCGTGCGCACGGCGCTCGTCGTCCTCCGAGCACTCCTTGTCCTTGAGAAGGCGCTTCAGATGCTCGTTGGCGTCGCGACGGACGTTGCGCACGGCGACGCGCGCCGCCTCGGCCTCTTTGTGCACGACCTTGATGAGGTCGCGCCGCCGCTCCTCGGTCAACGCCGGCATCGGCACGCGGATCATCTCGCCCGACGTCGCCGGGTTGAGCCCGAGATCGGAGTCGCGGATCGCCTTCTCGACCACCGGGATCATCTTCTTCTCCCACGGCTGCACGGCGATCGTGCGCGGATCGGCGAGCGTCACGTTGGCAACCTGCGGCAGCGGCACCGACGAGCCGTAGTAGTCGACGTGGATGTGATCGAGCAGGCCGGTGTGCGCACGGCCGGTGCGCACCTTGGCGAGATCCGTCTTCAGGGTCTCGACCGATTTCGCCATCTTCTGCTCGGCCGCCTTCTTGACATCGCTGATCATGGAGCCTCCACGCCTCAACAGTGCACGAGCGTGCCCTCGTCCTCGCCCATCACGACGCGCTTCAGCGCGCCGGGCACGAAGATCGAGAACACCTTGAGCTGCATGTTCTGGTCGCGGCACAGCGCGAGCGCCGTCGCGTCCATCACCTTGAGATGGCGCGCGATCGCCTCGTCGAAGGTCAGCGACTGGTAGCGCCGCGCGGCCTTGTCGAGATGCGGATCGGACGTGTAGACGCCGTCGACCTTGGTCGCCTTCAGCACGATGTCGACGCTCATCTCGCGCCCGCGCAGCGCGGCCGCGGTATCGGTGGTGAAGAACGGGTTGCCGGTGCCGGCCGCGAAGATCACGACGCGATTGAGCTCGAGGTGACGCAACGCGCGCCCGCGGATGTACGGCTCCGCAACCTGATCGATGCGCAGCGCCGACTGCACGCGCGACTCGACGCCGGCGCGCCGCAGCGCATCCTGCAACGCGAGCGCGTTCATCAGCGTCGCGAGCATGCCCATGTAGTCGGCGGTCGCGCGGTCCATCCCGGCAGCGCCCGGAGCGACGCCGCGGAAGATGTTGCCGCCGCCGATGACGATCGCGATCTGCACGCCGAGGCGCGCGACCTCGCCGACCTCGGCGACGATGCGGTCGATCGTCTCGCGCTCGATCCCGTAGCTGTTGGCGCCCATCAGCGCCTCGCCCGAAAGCTTCAGCAGGATGCGACGGAACGCCGGCCGCGCCGCCGGCAGCGGTGCGACCTTGGCGGCGGAAACGGCGGTGGCTGCGCTATCGGGTGGGCTCATCGCTTGCGCTCCGCAGTGAAGGGACGGTGACGCGCGTCGCCGCCGGCGCCGGGATCAGGCGCGGCTCAACGCGGCGACCTCGGCCGCGAAATCGTCCTTGCGCTTCTCGATTCCCTCGCCGACGACGTAGAGAACGAAGCCGTTGACCGTCGCCCCCTGCGCCTTCAGGAGCGCCGCGACGGTCTCCTTGTCGTTCTTGACGAAAGGCTGACCGAGCAGCGTCACCTCGGCGAGGAACTTGGCGACAGCGCCGTCGACCATCTTCGCGACGATGTTCGCGGGCTTGCCCGACTCGGCAGCGCGGGCGGCGGCGATCGACCGCTCGCGCTCGATCACGTCGGCGGCGACGTCGTCCCGCGAGACGGCGATCGGCTTGCTCGCGGCGATGTGCATCGCGAGGTCACGTCCCAGCGTGGCGCTGCCTCCGCTGACGTCGACCAGCACGCCGATGCGCGTCCCGTGCACGTAGGAAGCAATGCTTCCGCGCGCCTCGACGTTCTGAAAGCGGCGGATGCCGATGTTCTCGCCGATCTTCTGCACCAGCGCGACACGGCGCGCCTCGACGGTCTCGCCGGACGCGAGCGTGAGCGACGACAGCGCAGCCGGATCGGCCGGACGCCGCGTACGCACGAGCGCCGCGAGCTCGGCGGCGAACGCCTTGAAGTCGTCGTTGCGCGCGACGAAGTCGGTCTCGCAGTTCACCTCGACGATCGCGGCGCTCTTGCCGTCGTCGGCGACCGACACGCCGATGACGCCCTCGGCGGCGACGCGACCCGCGGCCTTGCTCGCCTTCGCGCCGCTCCTGATGCGCAGGATCTCCTCGGCCCTGGTGAGATCACCTGCCGCCTCGGTCAGCGCCCGCTTGCACTCCATCATGCCCAGCCCGGTGCGCTGGCGCAGTTCCATCACGGTTGTCGCGGAAATATCCGCCATCTTCCACTCCACTGATCAGCTCACCGCGGGTGGGCGTCGCCGCCCGCAGCGATCGTTGCGCGGCAGTGCGGACGCGCGACGCGCCTGCCGCACCGCAATCGCGTCACGCCGAGGCTTCGTCGGCCACCTCGACGAATTCGTCGCCGCCCGACGCGATCTCCTGGATCGTGCTGTTGCGGCCCTCGAGCACGGCATCGGCGACGCCGCGGGCATAGAGCCGGATCGCCCGGCTCGAATCGTCGTTACCCGGGATCACCCAGGCGACCGGGTCCGGATTGTGATTGGTGTCGACGACCGCGACGATCGGGATGCCGAGCTTCTTCGCTTCGCTGACGGCGATCTTGTGGTAGCCGACGTCGATGATGAACACCGCATCGGGCAGCGCGCTCATGTCCTTGATCCCGCCGAGGCTCTTCTGCAGCTTGTCGAGCTCGCGCCGGTGCGACAGCGCCTCGCGCTTCGACATGCGCTCGAAGGTGCCGTCTTCGGTCATCGTTTCGAGGTCCTTCAGGCGCTTGATCGACTGCTTGACGGTCTTGAAGTTCGACAGCATGCCGCCGAGCCAGCGGTTGTCGACGTACGGCATGCCCGCGCGCCGCGCCTCCTCGGCGACGATCTCGCGCGCCTGGCGCTTGGTGCCGACGAACAGGATGGTGCCCCGATTCGCCGCGAGCTGGCGGACGTACTTCATCGCCTCGTTGTACATCGCCAGCGTCTTTTCGAGGTTGACGATGTGAATCTTGTTGCGCTGGCCGAAGATGTATTCGGCCATCTTCGGATTCCAGTACCGCGTCTGGTGGCCGAAATGCACACCGGCCTCCAGCATCTGACGCATCGTGACGGACATGCGAGACTCCTTCGATCAGGGTTGAACCTCCATCGACGGGCGCTGGTCCACAACCGAAGTGCGGACACCCTGAAACCGCCGATGTGCGTGATGGGCGGGCATCCTGCCGGCGCCGCTGCGCCGGAGGAAAACCGCGCCTCTTCAAACCGCTTGCATCCCGGCACGGCTTGCCAAAGGCCCGCGCAGGCGCCATCTTTAAAATAGTGCTGTACGCGGTGCCGTGGCGGTGACCCCCGATTTCCCGGCGGATCGTGCGCGAGCTGCGTTGCGGTTAACTTGAAATTCTAGCACACGGGAACAGGCGATCATGAGCGAAATCCCCGCGCAGACGGGTCCTGCACAGACGGGCCGCGCGCCGGACGAGCCGACCCCCCTGCTCTGCCCGGAGCCTGCCTTCGGCTTCCTCGAGGTCGCGGGCGACGACGCCGCGGCGTTCCTGCACGGCCAGCTTTCGAGCGACGTGCGCGCGCTCGCCCCCGACGAGGCGCAATACTCGAGCTACAACACGGCGAAGGGGCGCGTGCTCGCGAACCTCGTCGTCGTCCGCATCGCCGGCGAGGGAGCGGCCGCGCGTTACGGCATCGTGCTCACGCGCGATCTCGCGGCATCGATGCGCGAGCGCCTCGCGAGGTACGTGATGCGCTCGAAGGTGGCGATCGCCGATCGCAGCGGCGAGTGGGCGACGTTCGGGCTCATCGGAGACGGCACGACCGCCGCGCTCGAAGCGGCTGGCTTCCATGTCGCGCCGTCGAAGCTCGCCAGGAGCGGTGACGCGTTCGTGCTCGGTCTCCCCGACGGGCGCGCGCTGGTGTTCGGTGCCCCGGCGGCTGTCGCCGCCCTCCGCGAAGCGATCGCCCCGCGCACGCGACCCGGAGATCGGAGCGCGTGGCTCGCGGCGGACGTCGATGCCGGCATTGCGTGGGTCGTCCCTGCGACCAGCGAGCTCTTCGTTGCGCAGATGCTGAACTGGGACGTGCTCGGCGGCATCAGTTTCCGCAAAGGCTGCTATCCGGGACAGGAGATCGTCGCGCGGATGCATTACCTCGGCAGGCTCAAGGAGCGCCTCCTCGCATTCGAGACCGACGCCGAAGGCATCGCTGCGGGCGCGAAACTCGAGTCGCCGAGCTTCGGCGAGCAAGCCTGCGGAACGGTCGCCGTCGCCGTACCCCGCCCCGGTGGAGGCAGCCGGCTCCTTGCCGTGACGCAACTCGCGGCGGCCGCCGCCGGCGATCTATCGCTTGCCGATCATCCCGGCGCACGCCTCGCCCCGCTTCCGCTTCCCTACACGCTTCCGCCGCCCGGCACCGACCCCCGCAGCAAAGCAGTGACCGCGGGCGGCAGTGCCGCCGACGAACACAATGCTGACGCCGGAGCGGGTGCGTCGGCGTCCGCCCGGGGAGCGTGAATCGGTGTGCCTCGCCGTCCTCGCACTCGGCGCGCATCCGCGCTATCGGCTCGTCGTCGCGGCGAACCGCGACGAGTTCCACGCGCGTCCGGCCGCCGCCGCGCACTGGTGGCGCACGCGCCAGGGCACGCTGCTCCTCGGCGGACGCGATCTCGAGGCCGGCGGCGCGTGGCTCGCCGTCAATGCGGCGGGGCGCTGGGCATTCGTCACCAACGTCCGCGAACCCGGACGCCATGACCCGCGCGCGCCGTCGCGCGGACAACTCGTGCCGGCGCTGCTCGCCGATCCGGCCGATGCCGTGACGTCGATGCGCGAAGCGCTCGCCGGCGCACGGACCTGGAACGGCTTCAACGCGGTCGCCGGCGACGCAGATGCCGCCGCGTTCGGATCGAACCGCCAGGCGGGCGTCGTCGCGCTCGACGGCGGTGTGCACGGCGTGTCGAATGCGACGCTCGACACGCCGTGGCCGAAGGTCGTGCGCGCGAGAGAGCGCCTCGCGCGCTTCGTCGCACGCGGCGCCGACGATCCGACGTCGTTGTGGGAGCTCCTCGCCGACCGTGCGCTCGCTCCGGACGCGACGCTGCCGCACACCGGCGTCGCGCGCGATCGTGAACGCATGCTGTCGGCGGCGTTCATCGTCAGCCCCGAGTACGGAACGCGGGCGTCGACGCTGCTGACCATCGACGTCGACGGTCGCGGCTGGCTCGCGGAGCGGAGCTTCGACGCGCAGGGCGCGCCGACCGGCGAGGTCGAGTTCGAGTTTCGCGTCGCTGTGCCGACTCACACGGCGTAGTCGTGCAGGCGCAGCTTCGCGTGCCCGTCGGATGACTCGAACGTGCAGCGACCTCCGACCGGCAGCGTCAGCTTCTCGCGCACGTGCCCGAAGGGCAATCCGGTGAACACCGGCACCGGCAGGTGCGCGCGAAGCTGCGCGATCGCGGCGACGATGTCGTAGCCGCCGTCGTTCGCGCCGAGCTGATAGTCGGTGAAGCTGCCGAGGAGAACCGCGCGCTGGCGCATCAGCACGCCGCCGAGAAGAAGCTGATAGAGCATCCGCTCGATCCGGTACGGATGCTCGCCGACGTCTTCGAGGAACAGGATGCCGCCCGGGACGTCGGGCAGATAGCTGGTGCCGGCGAGGTGCGCGACCATCGCGAGGTTGCCGCCCCAGAGCACGCCGCTCGCCGAGACTCCCGTCGGGCCGTCGAGCGCGCAGCGGACCTCCCAGTCGGCGTGCTCGAGCACCCCGAAACAGTTCTCGAACGTGTACGGCGACGGCTGCTCGGCGCCGAAGTCGTAGCTCGCCATCGGTCCGGCGAACGTGACCATCCCGGCGCGAGCGAGCGCCGCGAGTTGGAACGCGGTGAAGTCCGAATGGCCGAGCCAGCGCTTGCGCGCGCGCGCAAGCCGCGCGAAATCGAGTCGTTCGAGAAGGCGCGTGAATCCATACCCCCCGCGCAGCATCACCGCAACGTCCGCGTCGTCGGCCGCTGCAACGCGCTCGATCGCCGCGAGGCGCTCGCCGTCGGGCGCCGAGAAGCGCTGCCACCGCGAGCCGACGGTCGGATCGCAGCGGACCGTGTGGCCGAGCGCTTCGAGGCGCGCCGCCGCGCGCGGCACGGCGGCGGGATCCGTCGCAAAGCCGGCCGGGGCGAGGAGATCGAAGTGCACGGTGGTGTCGCGGCTCGGCGTCGCGCTCGTCAGGCTCGCCTCAGCGGCGCGCCGCGAAGAACCCCGAGAGAAGCGCCGCGCAGCGCTCGGCCGCCACGCCGCGCTCGACGCGCGTGTGGTGATTGAGCTCGCGCTTCGCGAAGAGGTCGATCACCGATCCGCACGCTCCCGTCTTCGGATCGGCCGCCCCGTAGACGAGTCGCGCGAGGCGTGCGTGCAGAATCGCTCCGGCGCACATCGCACAGGGCTCGATCGTGACAAAGAGCTCGCAGCCCGGGAGCCGGTAGTTGCCGAGCGTCGCGGCCGCCTCGCGCAGCGCGATGATCTCCGCGTGCGCGGTCGGATCGTTGCGCGCGATCGGCGCGTTGCCGCCGCGACCGACGACGCGCCCGTCGCAGACGACGATCGCCCCGACCGGGACCTCGCCGCGTGCATGCGCCGCCTCGGCAAGCGCGATCGCTTCCGACATCCACCCGGCATCAGCGGTCACTCGTGTCCTCGATGCGGAAGCGATGCAGGATCCGGTGTATGACGGGCGCAAACATGAGCGCAGTCGCGGCGAGCAGGACGACCCCGCAGAAGAGCGCATAGATGCTGTCGAAGATCTTCCCGGCGACAGTCTTCATGTCGATGACCGGGCCCATTCCCGAGAGCAGCAGCGCGGCCTGGTGAAAGGCATCGAGCCAGCTCATGCCCTCGATCGCGTGGTAGCCCAGCATGCCGATCACCAGCGTGATCGCGACGAGCGTCACCGAGTAGCGTGCGCCGCGCAGGACGCGCGCGCCGAAATAGCCGCGCGTCGGGGTCGGCGGCGCAAACCACGACGGCGAGCGATACGTCTGGGTGGCGCGCGCGGTGCGGGCGTCGTTCGGGGTCGCCACGCGCGAAATGGTAACAGGCCGCTTGACCGCGAGGCGCTGAGCCGAAATACTCCCCGCATGAGCGACCACGGGCGAAGCGCAACGGGAGCCGTCGCGGAACCGCTGCACCTGCATGTTCCCGAGCCTTCGGGGCGACCGGGACATCACACCGACTTCTCCTATCTGCACTTGTCGCCCGCGGGCGCGGTGGCGCGCCCCGCGATCGACGTGTCGCCGGCGGAAACCGGCGAGATCGCTCACGCGCTCGTGCGCGTTCTCGACGACGACGGGCGCGCGATCGGCCCCTGGGATCCCCGGCTCGACGCCGGAACGCTGCGCAGGGGACTCGCCGCGATGATGAAGACGCGCGCGTTCGACGCGAGGATGCTGATCGCGCAGCGGCAGAAGAAGACGTCGTTCTACATGCAGAGCCTCGGCGAGGAGGCGATCGGCACTGGGCAGGCGATGGCACTCGCGCCGGGCGACATGTGTTTCCCGACCTACCGGCAGCAGAGCCTGCTGCTTGCGCGCGACGACATCCCGCTGGTCGAGATGATGTGCCAGCTCTTCTCGAACCAGCGCGACCCGATGAAGGGGCGGCAGCTCCCGGTCATGTACTCGTACAAGCGCGCCGGCTTCTTCACGGTCTCGGGCAATCTCGCGACGCAGTTCATCCAGGCGGTCGGCTGGGCGATGGCGTCGGCGATCAAGGGCGACACGAAGATCGCGTCGGCGTGGATCGGCGACGGCGCGACCGCCGAATCCGATTTCCATACCGCGCTCACGTTCGCGCACGTCTATCGCGCGCCGGTGATCCTCAACGTCGTCAACAACCAGTGGGCGATCTCGACGTTCCAGGCGATCGCCGGCGGCGAAGCGACGACGTTCGCCGGGCGCGGCGTCGGCTGTGGCATCGCGTCGCTGCGCGTCGACGGCAACGACTTTCTCGCCGTCTACGCCGCGTCGCAGTGGGCGGCAGCGCGCGCGCGCGGCAACCTCGGCCCGACGCTGATCGAGTGGGTGACCTACCGTGCCGGCGCGCATTCGACGTCCGACGACCCATCCAAGTACCGTCCGAAGGACGACTGGGCGCACTTCCCGCTCGGCGACCCCGTCGCGCGGCTCGCGAAGCATCTGATCGCGATCGGCGAATGGTCGCAGGAGCGCAACGACGCATTGAAGCGCGACGTCGAAGCCGAGGTCGCCGCGGCGCAGAAGGAGGCCGAGCGCCACGGCACGCTCGTCGATGGGCACATTCCCGATCGCGCCAGCATGTTCGAGGACGTCTACGAGAGCATGCCTGCGCACCTCGTCGCGCAGCGTGCCGAGCTCCTGGGCGGACGATGAACGCTCGCGCCAACGTAATGAATGCGCGCGCCAATGCGGGCTCGGAGCCTGCGCCCGGCATCGCCGCAGACGCCGCCGGCACGACGCGGACGATGACGATGGTCCAGGCGCTGCGCTCGGCGCTCGACGTGATGCTTGCGCGCGATCCGAACGTGGTCGTGTTCGGCGAGGACGTCGGCTACTTCGGCGGTGTGTTCCGCGTCACCGAGGGCCTTCAGGCGAAGTACGGAACGTCGCGCGTGTTCGACGCGCCGATCAACGAGGGCGGCATCGTCGGCGTCGCGGTCGGGATGGGCGCCTACGGCCTGCGCCCGGTCGCCGAGATCCAGTTCGCCGACTACTTCTACCCGGCGTCGGATCAGATCGTGTCGGAGGCCGCGCGATTGCGCTACCGCTCGGTCGGCGACTTCACCGCGCCGGTGACGCTGCGCATGCCCTGCGGCGGTGGCATCTACGGCGGGCAGACGCACAGCCAGAGCCCCGAGGCGCTCTTCACCCACGTCTGCGGGCTGCGCACCGTGATGCCCTGCAACCCCTACGACGCGAAGGGGCTCCTGATCGCGTCGATCGAGTGCAACGATCCGGTGATCTTCCTCGAGCCTAAGCGACTCTACAACGGGCCGTTCGACGGCCACCACGATCGGCCGGTCGTGCCGTGGTCGCAGCATCCGCTCGCGGAGGTGCCCGACGGGCATTACGTCGTGCCGCTCGAATCGGCGCGCGTCTTCCGCGAAGGGCGCGACGTGACGATCCTCGCCTACGGCACGATGGTGTTCGTGTCCGAAGCCGCCGCGAACGAGACCGGCGTCGATGCCGAGATCATCGATCTTCGCAGTCTCTGGCCGCTCGATCTCGACGCCATCGTGCGCTCGGTGAAGAAGACGCGCCGTTGTGTCGTCGTGCACGAGGCGACGCGCACCAGCGGCTTCGGCGCCGAGCTCACCGCACTCGTGCAGGAGCACTGCTTCTACCACCTCGAAGCGCCGATCGAGCGCGTCACCGGCTGGGATACACCCTACCCGCACGCGCAGGAATGGGATTACTTTCCGGGCCCGGCGCGCGTCGGACGCGCACTGCGCCGGGCGATGGAGGAATGATGGCAACGATGATCGCGATGATGATCGCAACGGTGATGATCGCAACGATGATGGTAACGATGATGGCAAGGCGCGCGAGCACACTGCGCGCGACGGTGGGGTAATGCCGATTCGCGTCGTCAAGATGCCGGACATCGGCGAAGGCATCGCCGAGGTCGAGCTGGTCGCCTGGCATGTCAAGCAGGGCGATGCCGTCGCTGAGGACCAGGTGCTGGCCGACGTGATGACCGACAAGGCGAACGTCGAGATCCCAGCCCCGGTCTCCGGAACGATCGTCGCGCTTGGCGGCGAGATCGGGCAGACGATGGCGGTGGGCTCGGAGCTCGTGCGCATCGCGGTGGGGGAAGGCGCCGGTGTGGAAGCTGCGTCACTCGAGGCGCAACCGCCGGCAGCGGCAGCCGCGGCGCCGCAACCGCAGACCGCGGCGGCACCGCGCGCCGCGCCTCAGATCCCGGTCACGCCTGCGCCCGCTGCAGCGACCCCTTCCATCGAGGCGCGGGCTGCACCGGAGTTCGCGCCGCTGCTGCGCGAAGCTTCGCCGGCCGAGCGGCCGATCGCCTCACCGTCGGTGCGCCGACGCGCGTGGGAGCTCGATGTCGACCTTGCGGCAGTACGCGGAAGCGGGAGCGGTGGGCGCATCATGCACGGCGATCTCGATGCGTACGTCGCGCAGCGCGGCACCGCCGGGCGCTCGGCGCCGCACACGTTCCCGTCGTTGCGCGGGGCCGCTGCGGGCACTGCGGCAACGGCGACACCGCCCGCGGCGACGCGGTCGTCCGCAGCGGTAGCGGGGTCGCCCGCAGCGGTGACACGACCGGCGGCAGCAGCCGGCACGAGCGAAGTCGAGGCGATCCGCGTCGTCGGACTGCGACGCCAGATCGCGCAGAAGATGCAGGAATCGAAGCGCCGGATTCCGCACTTCACCTACGTAGAGGAGATCGACGTCACGCGTCTCGAAGAGCTGCGACGCGAGCTCAACGACCACTACGGAACGTCGCGCGCGAAGCTTTCGCCGCTGTCGTTCGTGATGCGCGCGATGGTCCGCGCCGTGCGCGACTTTCCGCAGGTCAACGCGCGCTTCGACGACGAAGCGGGCGTCGTGACGCGCTACGCCGCCGTGCACATCGGCATCGCGACCGACACGCCCAACGGCCTCCTCGTCCCGGTCGTGCGCGACGCGCAGACGCTCGATCTGTGGCAGTGCGCTTCCGAGGTCGCTCGCGTCGCCGAAATCGCACGCGGCGGCCAAGCGACGCGCGAGCAGCTCACTGGCTCGACGATCACCATCACGAGCCTCGGCACGCTCGGCGGCATCGTGTCTACGCCGGTCATCAATCGCCCCGAGGTGGCGATCGTCGGCGTCAACCGGATCGTCGAGCGCCCGGCGATCGTCGACGGTGCGATCGTCGCGCGCAAGCTGATGAATTTATCGTCGTCGTTCGACCACCGCGTCGTCGACGGCGCCGATGCCGCACGGTTCATCCAGGCCGTGCGCGGCTACCTCGAATCTCCTGCGCCGCTGCTCGTCGTCGACGACGGCGCGTCAACGCCGGCTTAGGCGGCTTATTCCCTGAGACCGAAGATGCGTGGTTCCTGCCTCTGCAAGTCAATCGAGTACGAAGTCAGTCAACTCGACTCTCCGATCGAGCACTGCTCCTGCCGAACGTGCCGGAAGGCGCACGCTGCAGCGTTCAACACCGCCGCCGCTGTCAAGCACCAGCACTTTCACTGGCTCAAGGGCGAAGACCTTCTGAAGGGCTACGAATCATCGCCCGGAAAGACCCGATTCTTCTGCTCAAACTGCGGCACTCATCTTGTCGCACGTCGTGAAGGTTCTGACTACTTGATCCTTCGCGTTGCCACCCTCGATGAAGATCCAGGCGTTGCCCCGGAATTCCAAATCTGGGCGTCCCATGAGGTGCCGTGGCTTCGCCACGGTCCATCGGTGGCTGCCTACCCTGAATGGGAGCCCGGGCACAAATGACCCTCCCTCCGCCTACCCTGTCGCTTCGCGCCGCGGTGGTCCAGGCCGGGGCCATTCCCTTCGACACCGAAGCCTGCGTCGATAAAGCGGTGCGCCTGATCGGCGAAGCCGCTGCCACCGGTGCGAAGCTGATCGTCTTCCCCGAGGCGTTCATCCCGGGTTACCCCAAGGGGCTCAACTACGGCCTCGTCGTCGGCGCGCGCGATCCCGTCGGACGCGAGGAATTCCGCCTCTACCTCGATGCCGCGATCGCCGTCCCCGGCCCGCAGACGCAGCGCCTGGGCGAAGCTGCCGCCGCGTACCATTGCTACGTCGTCATCGGCGTCATCGAGCGCGACGGCGCCACCTGCCACTGCACGGCGCTGTTCTTCGGACCCGATGGCGCGCTGCTCGGCAAGCACCGCAAGCTGATGCCGACGGTGATGGAGCGGGTGATCTGGGGCTTCGGCGACGGCTCGACGCTGACGGCGATCGACAGCCCCTATGGCCGCATCGGCTCGGTGATCTGCTGGGAAAACTACATGCCGATGCTGCGCATGGCGATGTACGCGAAGAACGTCGCGCTCTACTGCGCGCCGACGGCTGACGATCGCGAGACATGGCTGCCGACGATGCGGCACATCGCGCTCGAGGGACGCTGTTTCGTGCTTACCGCGTGCCAGTTCCTGCGCAAGCAGGATTTCCCGCCGACCGTGCGCGTGTCGCTCGGCGACGCGCCGGAATCGGTGCTGATGCGTGGTGGCAGCGCGATCATCGATCCGCTCGGCAAAGTGCTGGCTGGACCGCACTTCGACGGCGAGACGATCCTGACGGCAGACCTCGACCTCGGCGACATCGGTCGCGGGAAATTCGATTTCGACGTCACCGGCCACTACAGCCGGCCCGACGTGTTTCAGTTGAGCGTCAACGAGGCACCGCAGCAGGCGGTGCGATCGAAGCCCTGATCGGAGTCGAATCGCTCAGCCCGGCGCGGGGCGCATCGTCACGACGAAGCTCCTGACGATGCTGTGGACGAGCCCCGCGAAGGTCGCGCCCCAGGCGAGGAGCGCGACCCAGACGAATGCGCGCGGGATCGGCAGCAGGAAGTCGAGTCCCATCGCGCGCGCCATTTCGAACGTGCACGCCGTGTACATGCCGAGCGGGAATACCGCGCCCCAGTACAGCGGATCGTAGGTCAGCGGGAAGCGCTTGTAGAGATGGCGCCACGCGCCGAGGAAAAGGAGCATCGGGATCCACCACGTTCCCGTCGCCCAGAAGAAGATCGTGAACCCCTTGAGAAAGGGGAGCATCGTCTGCAGGAACCACGCGTCGGCCGCGTTCTCGATCAGTAATGAGCCGGCGAGCGTCGAGATCGCCATCGCGCCCATGTTGATCCAGTACGGAGGAGAGAGATCGCCCGGCAGGAACGTGAAGAACGTGTAGCGGTAGAAGATCAGCGAGATCATCCAGATGTACATCATCCCGCCCCACAGCCACATCGACAGCGCGATGAAATTGATGTGCAGGCGCATCGGCTGCGCAAAGTGCTCGGCGAGAAGCGCGCTCAGAACCGCAATCGATTGCGTGGCGACGACGGCGAGGAGCCACGCCCCGGTGATGCCCTGGTCGATCGTCGGCTTCGATTCCTTGACCGTCAGGTTGGTGAAGATCACGTAGGTGAGGAGAATCCAGAGGACGACGTCGACGATCCACAGCGCATAGGCAATGTCGTGCGCGCCGACGAGAAGGATGAGCTGGTTCGCGAGTATCCCGGTGCCGGCGACCAGCGTGAAGAAAGCCGGTCCCGACCGATGGTCGGTCAAGTCGGCGACGAGCTCCCGTGGATAGCGAAGGATCCGCCATCCGGTGAGGAAGAGGAGCACGACGTACTGTCCGATGTTGAGCCACAGCAGCGCGACGGCGATCGCGTGAAACCCGGCACGCTTCGCGGCAAGCGACACGATTCCCGTCGCCATGACGAGGCCGAAATATGCCGGCGACAGCGTACGAACGCCGTCCGCGAGCCACGCGGCACGCGGCCCCGGCCGTCCGGCACTTCGCTGCGCGGCCGGGCGGATGCGCGTTCTCAAAGACCGTACTGCTGACGCACGAGGTGCGCGATGCCCATCCGCTCGAGAATCACCATCGGACAGAGGAACGTCACCCTTGCGACCCCCGGAAGCCGTGCGATCTCGATCGAGCCGGTGATCGTTGCGCGGTTCAGGATCTCGTCGCAGGGCAGGCCGGTCACCCTTGCCGCACGGTCGAGGCCGTTCTTCGTCGCATCGTTGATCGTCGGGCCCGAGCCGATGAACGTGACCGGGCCACTTTCTTCGAGCTCGAACGAGCCGTAGCTTTGTGCAAGCGCCTTCGCCTTGTCGCGCAGCTCCGATGTGATCGGACGTGCGAGCGGCGGGAGATCCTCGAGCCGCTGCAGCAGGATCGGTCCATCGAGCGCGAGCCCCTTGATCACCTCGACCCCGAGCTCGACCTCGCCGGAAACGTCGGTCGTATGGACGGCAATCTCGCCGTTGCCCTGCTGCGCGTGGACATCGCCGATGTACACGCCGCCTCCTGGGACCTTGACCGGGCAGACGACAACCGCGCCGGCTCGGACCGAGTTCGCGTCCATGTGGCCGTCGGTCTTGTGCCGGTCGAGATCTTCCTGGCTCATCCCGTACTTGTGCGGCGCCTTGACGAGGAAAGCGCCGAAGTCACCGCAGTTGTGCGAATCGGGCAGGTCGCGCGACGGGGTCGTTCCGACGTTGCCGATGAACGGCTGCATCCGCGAAATCAATCCCGGGATGTCCGCCTGCGCGAAGGCGAGAATCGAATGCTGCTCGGACGCCGCCGGCAGCCGCGCGAAGCTCGACGGGTCGCGCGCGATGCGCTCGGCAATCTCCTTCGTCACCGTCACCGCCACCCGGTTTTCCTGGTCGAAGACGATCACGTAGCCGTTGGTCACGCGAAACGCGCTCACTTCCGCCCCACACGCGTCGCAGCGCACCGCCTGCTGCCCGATCCCCTCGAGGTGCGACGACGGGCTCGCCGCGCCGCACTTCGGGCAGACCTTCGCCACGAACGGATCGCCGACATAACGCCCGTCGACCGCCTGCATGACGCCCGATGCCGTGGCGAGCGAAGTGACTTCGACGCGCCTGAGCTTCAGGGCGATCGCATCGCCGATCGCGGCGCCCGCGACGGCCACCGGCGCGGTGACCTCGTGCCCGCCCTGGAACCTCGGCGTGATCATCGGCCCCCAGCAGCCCGGAGCGGTGCTCGCGACAATCGTGCCGCCGTCCCTGACCGGGCCCAGCATCGCCTGACCGGGACCGACGATACCCCGCGTGAACCGTTCGACGCGAACGACGTCCTGCGCGACTCGCGATGTCAGCTCGATGATCTCGGTGCTCATGGGCATCCCTCCTGTGACCGGATGGCGCAGCGCAGACATCGCTGCGGGACACACCGGATCCTCGCCGAATGCCACGCAAAGCCGCTTGACGCCAATCAAGGACGATCCATTCCGCGAACCTGACGCGGCCACCTGCCGGAGAACGCGCGGTGACCGCTTCCCGGTATTTATGCGATTCTTCTGCGAACCGACAAAGGGAGACGCGATGACGCTGCCCGACGATCACCCGGAGCGCTTTCAGCTCGCGAACGAAGTGCATGCACGGCCGCACGAAGCGCTGCGCGCCCCCGAGCGCGCGTCGTACGTCGCGGTCATGCTCGCGCCGGGCGAGCGCGCGCGCGACCACGCGCACGTCGCGGCGCTCTGCGAGCGTTACGGCGTTGAGGCGCCGCGTGACGACGCCATTCACTTCGCCGCCACGCTCGGCGCGTTCCGCCTGCGCTGGGAGCGGCATACGGAGTTCTCGAGCTACGCGTTCTTCGTCGCCGGGCGCAACGCTCAGCCGTTTGCCGAGCCGGCGCTCAGCGCGGTGCCCGCCGACTGGCTTGCCGCGATTCCCGGCCGCACCGTAGCCGCGCTGCACGCCGAGCTCCTCGAGCGCAGCGCACCGATGCCCGGCGCCTCCGAGATCGCCGCCGCGTTCGACGGCAACTACGTCGTCGGCTCAGGGGTCGGCGACGGGGCGGGCGCTGTGTTCACCGATTTCCGCATTCACGCCGACGGCTGCGGCCGCGTCCTGGTCATCGATCGCGAGCTGTCGCGCTTCCAGGCCGGGCGCACGCTGCAGCGGCTGTTCGAGATCGAGACCTACCGGATGATGGCGCTTCTCGCGCTGCCCGTCGCACGCCGCATGGCCCCGCGGCTTCTCGAAATGGAGCACGAGCTCGCGCACGTCGCCGCGGCACTCGCCGAGCGCGGCGGCGGCGAGGCGCTGCTCGAGCAGCTCACCCACCTCGCCGCGAACGTCGAGAGCGCGATCGGCGAATCGCGCTATCGCTTCGGCGCAACGCGCGCCTACCGCGACCTCGTCGAGAGCCGTATCGCCGAGCTGCGCGAGCGCCGGCTGCCCGGCACGCAGACCATTCGCGAGTTCATGACGCGCCGCCTCGCGCCGGCGATCGCCACCTGCGAGTCCGCGGAGCGGCGCCTGCTCGAGCTCTCCGAGCGCGTCGCACGCGCGAGCAGCCTGCTCGCGACGCGCGTCGGCGTAGCGCGCGAGCGGCAGAACCAGGAGCTGCTCGCGTCGATGAACCGCCGCGCACGCCTGCAACTGCGCATGCAGGAGACCGTCGAGGGCCTCTCCGTCGCGGCAATCACCTACTACGTCGTCAACCTCGTCGGCTATGTCGCCAAGGCGCTCGAAGCCGCCGGGGTGCGGATCGAACCGACGATCGCGATCGGCATCGCGATTCCGGTGGTGGCAGCGCTCGTCGCGCTCGGCGTGCGCTACGTCCGCCGGCGGATCGCGCGCTCCGAGCTCGGTACGTCGCCGTTCGAGATCTGACGCGGGAATTGCCGACCGTGGAACGCCGCTACCGGCGCGCGAACGGGATCTCATGCGCGGGCCCTCCCAGGCATTGCAGGCTCCACCGGAAGCGTGCATGCTTGCCGCGGTAGTGCGGTGAGAGAGGGGGTCGCCGTAGACGCGGCCGGTGAAGCTATCCACTCACGGGGGACGCACAATGGATCGGACGCCAACATCGACGTTGCAAAGGCTGGCCGCGACTGCCGCGGCCATTGTCTTGACGGTCGCCGCCGGATCGGCCGCGGCCGAAAGCGGGACGGCAACATTCGAGGGCGCCGCGGTACGCATCGGCAAGGGTTCGGCGCATACGGCGGTCCGGACCGATGCCGCCGGCAAAGTGATTTCGATCGGGGTCGTTTTTACGGCCGGCATGCTCGACGGTTTGCCCAGGGCGGCCGAGGGCGCCGATCCTGATTTCCCGTATCAGCTCGGCATGCCCGAAAAGGGCCCGAAGACGGTTGTCGATCACGTCGTCGTCAACTGGGAGTCGGCCGGACATCCGCCGCCCGGCGTCTACGACGTGCCTCACTTCGACTTCCACTTCTACCTCGTGAGCTCGGCCGAGCGGCTGAAAGTCCGATTCAAGAGCGAGAACGAGTCCGGCGATCCGAGCCAGCAGCCCCCGGCCGAGCTGCTGCCCGCCGGATACATGGTGCCTCCCGGCACCGCGGTGTCTGCGATGGGAGTGCATGCGATCAATCCGGCGTCACCCGAATTTCACGCGCACCCGTTTACCACGACCTTTATCTATGGCTACTACAACAAGCGGCTGACCTTCATCGAACCGATGGTGTCGCTGGCATACCTGCAATCCAAGCTGGCCTTCTCTGCTCCGATCGCGCGACCGGCGGTCTTCGAGAAGCGCGGGGCCTACCCATCGAGCTACCGCGTCGACTATGACGACGCCAGGAAGTCCTACGAGGTCTCCCTGGCAGACCTGCAGTAACGACCCGCGGTCGACCATCACGCCGTACCCCGCGGGCCTCCCCGATGCATGAGGCTCAGGAATTCGCGTCGCAGCTCCGCGTTCTTCAGGAAAGCCCCCCGCATCACTGAGTTGGTCATCGACGATCCGTCGTCCTTGACGCCGCGCCAGTGCATGCAGAAGTGGCTCGCTTCGATGACGACGGCGAGGCCATCTGGCTTGACGCGACGCTCGAGCTCGTCGGCGAGCATCGTGACCGCCTCCTCCTGGATCTGCGGGCGACTCATGATCCAGTCGCAGATCCGAGCGTATTTCGACAGCCCGATCAGGTCCGACGACGCGCTCGGCAGCACGCCGATCCAGACCCGGCCAAGGATCGGGCACAGGTGGTGCGAGCAGGCGCTCCTCACCCTGATCGGACCCACGATCATCAATTCGTCGAGGTGCGATACGTTCGGAAAGACGGTGACCGGCGGCGCAGGCTCGTAGCGGCCGCGGAACACTTCGTCGACGAACATCCTTGCCACGCGCGCCGCGGTGCCCGCCGTGTTGTGGTCGCTCGCGGTGTCGATGACGAGCGCGCGAAGGAGCTCCTGCACCCGGATCTCGACCTCGTGACGGAGCTCGTCGAGCTCGCCGTCCTCGATGAACGGCGAAATGTTGTCGTTGGCGTGGTGACGCTGCCGCGCCTCGATCAACCGATTGCGGATGCGCTCCGACACCGCCATACGAGCGGACAGTTGCGGCTTGAACGCGACTGCGGTCGCGGTGACGGACATGGCTCGACTCCTGATTGCGATTCAAGCCATTCGATGACGCGGTCGCCGCTGACGTTCCCGGACGATCCTGCGGCGACAAGCGGTGCCCGGATACCGCAAACTTGCGGTGTTCCGGTGTTCGAACCCGCAGGAGACCCCGTCATGCCCAGGTCAGCCATTCACCCACGCCCCGCGTGGTACGACAAGAAGGTAGCGCTGGTGCTGCAGGGAGGCGGCGCGCTCGGCAGCTACCAGGCCGGCGTCTACGCGGCGCTCGCACAATCGCCGTACCTGCCAGACTGGGTGGCAGGCATCTCGATCGGTGCGATCAACGCCGCGCTCATCGCCGGCAATGCACCGGAAAGGCGCGTCGAACGGCTGAAGATATTCTGGGAGCGCATCACCGAGCCGCCCGCGTTATGGTCGCTGTGGGTGGACGAGACGATCGCCACCTTTCTCGGCGACCATCGTCCGATCGGCGCCGCAAATGCGCTGATGTTCGGCCAGCCCGGATTCTTTCGCCCGCGCAGCGCGCCCGAATGGATCGCCGAACCACGCCCGACGAGTTTCTACGATACGTCCGCGCTGAAAAGCACGCTCGAGGAATTGATCGATTTCGACCGCATCAACGCGAAGGAAACGCGCTTCTCGGTCGGCGCGGTGAACGTCGGCACCGGCAACTTCGTCACGTTCGACAATGCCAATATCGCGATCCGGGTCGAGCACGTGATGGCGAGCGGCGCCCTGCCCCCCGGCTTCCCTTCAGTCGAGATCGACGGCAAGCACTATTGGGACGGCGGCCTCGTCCTGAACACGCCTTCGTACCACGTGCTGACGACGGTTCCCCGCCGCTCGCGCATCACGTTCCAGGTCGATGTCTTTCCTGCGCGCGGGCCGCTGCCGACGAGCCTCGAAGAGGTGGCCGAGCGCACGAAGGACATTCGCTACAGCAGTCGCACACGCACGGTGACGAACATGCTCCGTCAGATGCACGACGTGCGGCACAACGTCAACTCGCTCCTCGAGAAGCTGCCGCCGGCATTGAGGAAGCTCCCGGAAGCGAAGTTCCTGTACGAGTTCGGCTGCGTCACGACGATGGACGTCGTGCACCTCGTCTACCGTCCGGAGCGACTGCAGGGACCGACGAAGGATTTCGAGTTCAGCCGCCGCACGATGCAGGAGCGCTGGGCGCAGGGATACGCGGATGCGATGACGACGCTCGCCGCCTCGCCGTGGCTCGCACCGGCGCCGCCCGAGGTCGGATTGCGCACGTTCGACGTCCTCGCCGGAGACGTGAATCCTGCGAAGCCGCCGATGCGCGATGGCGACCGTGCGGGTCTCGAAGGCAACGAAGGGAGGTGACTTCCGGGAACGCCGGCGTGCCCTACTCCCACTCGATCGTCGCCGGCGGCTTGCTCGAGATGTCGTAGACGACGCGGTTGATGCCGCGCACTTCGTTGGTGATGCGGGTCGACACGCGCGCGAGAAGATCGTGCGGCAGTGCTGCCCAATGGGCGGTCATGAAGTCGGTGGTCTCCACTGCGCGCAGTGCGACGGCGTGCTCGTAGGTTCTGCCGTCGCCCATCACGCCGACCGAGCGCACCGGCAGGAATACGACGAACGCCTGCGCGACGGCGTCGTACCACGACCGGCCCGAGGCGTCGGTCGCGGTGCGCAGTTCGTCGATGAAGATCGCGTCGGCGCGGCGCAGCAGTTCGGCCCACTCGCGCTGCACCTCGCCGAGGATGCGCACACCGAGCCCCGGACCCGGAAACGGATGCCTGAACACCATCCGCCGCGGCAGCCCGAGCGCCAGGCCGAGCTCGCGCACCTCGTCCTTGAAGAGCTCGCGCAGCGGCTCGAGGAGCGCGAGATGCAGCGTTTCAGGGAGTCCGCCGACGTTGTGGTGCGACTTGATCGTGTGCGCCTTCGTGCCCTTCGCCGACGCGGACTCGATGACGTCGGGGTAGATCGTCCCCTGCGCGAGCCACCTGACGCCGGTGAGCTTCGCCGCTTCGCGCTGAAACACTTCGACGAAGAGCCGCCCGATGGTCTTGCGCTTCGCCTCGGGGTCGCTGACCCCGGCAAGCGCCGCGAAGAACTCGGCGGCCGCATCGACGTGCACGACGCGTACGCCGAGATGCGACGCGAAGGTGTCCATCACCTCCTCGCCTTCGTTTTGCCGCAGGAGGCCATGGTCGACGAATACGCAGACGAGCCGATCGCCGATCGCGCGATAGATGAGCGCTGCTGCGACGGACGAGTCGACGCCGCCGGAGAGCCCGAGCAGCACTTCGTCGTCGCCGACGCGCTCGCGGATTGCCGCGATCGCCTCGGGCGCGTAGTCGCGCATGTCCCAGTCGGCGCCGCAGCCGCAGATCTCGTGCGCGAAGCGCGCGAGGATCGCCGCGCCCTGCAGCGTGTGCGCGACTTCCGGATGAAACTGCACGCCGTAATAGCGGCGCCGCTCGTCGGCCATTGCGGCGATCTCGGCGCCCGTCGACGAGCCGGCAACGACAAACCCCGGCGGCAGTGCGACGACCTTGTCGCCGTGGCTCATCCACACGTCGAGGAGGCCGTGCCCTTCGGCATTGCGCCGGTCTTCGAGGCCGCGCAGCAGTGTGGTGTGGCCGCGTGCGCGGACCTCGGCGTGGCCGAACTCGCGCACGTGCCCGCCTTCGACGCGCCCGCCGAGCTCGACCGCCATCGTCTGCATGCCGTAGCAGATGCCGAGCACCGGCACGCCCGCCTCCCACACCGCCGACGGCGCGCGCGGCGATGCGCTCGCAGTCACGCTCTCGGGCCCGCCGGAGAGCACGATCCCGCGCGCACCGAACGAGCGGACGAAGTCGTCGCCGACGTCGAACGGATGGATCTCGCAGTAGACGTGGCTCTCGCGCAACCGGCGCGCGATGAGTTGCGTGTACTGCGCGCCGAAATCGAGGATCAGGATCCTCGCGTGGGAGGGAGCGGCCACCGGCTACTCGACGCGATAGTTCGGCGCTTCCTTGACGATCTGCACGTCGTGCACGTGCGATTCGCGCACGCCGGCGAAGGTGATCTCGACGAATTCGCCGCGCGACGAGAGCTCGTCGATCGTCGCGCAGCCGCAGTAGCCCATCGCCGCGCGCAACCCGCCCATCAGCTGTCCGATCACCGACGCGAGCGCGCCCTTGTACGGAACGCGCCCCTCGATGCCCTCGGGAACGAGCTTCTCGGCGGCGCCCTCGCCTTCGGCGTCCTGGAAATAGCGGTCGGCGCTGCCCTGCTGCATCGCGCCGAGCGAGCCCATGCCGCGGTAGCTCTTGTACGAGCGACCCTGGTAGAGCTCGGTGTCGCCGGGGGATTCCTCGGTGCCGGCGAAGAGGCTCCCCAGCATGACCGCCGCGGCGCCGGCAGCGATCGCCTTGGCGATGTCGCCCGAGTAGCGGATGCCGCCGTCGGCGATCACCGGAACGTCGCGGCCGGCGACACCGGCGACCGCGTCCTGGATCGCCGAGATCTGCGGCACGCCGACGCCGGCGACGATGCGCGTCGTGCAGATCGAGCCCGGGCCGATGCCGACCTTGACCGCGTCGGCGCCGTGATCGGCGAGCGCCTGCGCGCCCGCCGCGGTGGCGACGTTGCCGCCGATCACCTGCACCTGCGGATGCTTCCGCTTGATCGAGCTGACCTGCTCCAGCACGCCCTGCGAGTGACCGTGCGAGGTATCGACGACGATGACGTCGGCGCCCGCCGCGACCAGCGCCGCGACGCGCTCGTCGGTATCGGCGCCGGTCCCGACCGCGGCGCCCGCGCGCAATCGGCCGTGCTCGTCCTTGCACGCACGCGGGTGCTCGGTCGACTTCAGGATGTCCTTCACGGTGATGAGACCGCGCAGCTCGCGCGCCGCGTTGACGACGAGCACGCGCTCGAGGCGATGGCGATGCATCAGCTCCTTCGCCGCTTCGAGCTCGGTCCCCTCGGGAACCGTCACCAGCCTCTCACCGGGAGTCATGATCGCGGACACCGGCTGGTCGAGGTTGGTCTCGAAGCGCAGATCGCGGTTGGTGACGATGCCGACGACGCGCTTGCCTTCGAGAACCGGCAGGCCGGAGATCCGGTGCTGGCGCGTCAGCGCGAGCACTTCGCGCACCGACATCGAAGGCGGAATCGAGATCGGATCCTTGACGACGCCGCTCTCGAAACGCTTGACCTTGGCGACCTCGGCGGCCTGCCGCGCGGGCGTCATGTTCTTGTGAATGATCCCGAGGCCGCCCTCCTGGGCGATCGCGATCGCGAGGCGCGCGTCGGTGACGGTGTCCATCGCTGCCGACAGCAGCGGGACATTCAGCGTGATCTGGCGCGTGAGACGGGTGACGAGCGAAACGTCGCGGGGAACGACGGTGGAGTGGGCGGGAACAAGGAGTACGTCGTCGAACGTCAACGCCTTGCGGACGACACGCATCGATTCCTCCTGGGCGCAAAGAGCGATTATACCGGGGTGCCGGATGACGTCTCGCCGTGACGCGTCAGCGACACTGCGGCGCCCGTTCCCGCCGTTCAGCCGTTCACCGGGTTGACGCGAGGCCAGGCGTGGAGGTACCTTGCCAATGTCATAAAACATGGGGCAATCCGATGCCGCGCCCGCTTTCGCTCGCCATGGCCGCCCTCGCACTCGTCTTCGGCGCGGCAGGCCCCGCCGGGGCCGCTGTGTACAAGTGGACCGACGCGCAGGGTCACGTCGTCTATTCTGATCAACCGCCGCCGACGAGCATCAAGTCGGAGCAATTGCGTGCACCGCCGCCGCCCGCCAACCCGAATGCCGCGAAAGAGCTCGCGCAGGAGGAAGCCGCCTACCGCAAGCACGTCACCGACGAGGCCACCGCGCGCGCGACGGCGGCCAGGGCCCGCGCCGCCGAAGCCGATCGAGCGCATGGCTGCGAGCTGGCGAAAGCGAACCTCTTGCAGCTCGCCGACCAATCGACGCCGATCGCGCGCTACGGTGCCGACGGTCAGCGAAGCACGATGAGCGATGCCGCCCGCGCACAGGAGCGTGAGCGCCTCACCGCGTGGATGCGCGACAACAAGTGCCCGGGCTGAGGGCCGGCACGAGCCCGAGCTTCGTCAGCCGCCGTTCTCTTTGGTTACGACGATTTCCAGGTACTCGCCCGGCACGACCAGCGACGCGCTCCCGGCCGTGTTCGACTCGTCGAGCAGCGCGATGAGGTCGCGTTCGAGCGCGCCTTGACGCGCCGTGTCGAGGGCTGCGAAGGCCTTGTGCGTCGGCCCATAGTAGTCGCGGAACACCTGCACCCAGTGCGCGGGAGAGCGATAGCGGAAATTGAAGACCCGGCGCTCGGCGCGGATGCGTGCGGCCTCGGTGCCGAAGAGCCCGGCGACATGCGCTTCGCTCCCCCACAGCGCGGGCGACACGAGACCCGCCGGCGGCGGCACGTGCGCACCGACGACCTTGAATAGCCGGCCGATGAAACCTGCGGGGGTCCAGTTGGCCATGCCGATTCGACCGCCGGGCCGCAGCACCCGCATCATTTCGCGCGCCGTCCGCTGCTGGTCCGGTGCAAACATCGCGCCGAAGGTCGACACCACGACGTCGAAGCTGCCGTCCGCGAACGGCAGGTCCTCCACATCGGCTTCGAGGAACCGCACCTCGAGCCCATCGGCCTGTGCGCGGGCGCGGCCCTTGTCGAGCAGCGCGGGCACGTAGTCGGTCGACGTGACTCTTGCAAAGCGGCGTGCGGCGGCCAGCGTAGCGTTGCCATTGCCGGCGGCGACGTCGAGCACGCGCTCGTCGGCGCGTACCTCCGCCGCCTCGGCCAGCGACTCGCCGACGATCTGCAGCGTGACTCCGACGATGGCGAAATCGCCACTTGCCCAGGTGGACTGCTGGCGCTGCTTGATGGTCGCATAGCTGGACGCGGCGGCCGTGGATTCTTGCATGACGATCATCGTGGACTCCATCGAGGTCGAAAGAGGTTCAGTGCCGGGCGCGCAACTCGTGCAGGTCATCGCCGCGAGCGAGCTGCTGCGCGAGAAATGACAACTCGGTCCAGTGATGGATACCGAGGTCGCGCAGGACGCGATCGTCGAGCGCTGCGAGTTCGCGATGGATCGCCCGCGCGTCGACGTCGCGGCGATAGCGCTCGTGCCAGCCGCGCACCCGCCCGGCAATCCCGCGGATGACCGACGCGACGAGAGCGCCGATGACGCGCGAGCGATGTCGGCGCGCCGCCGCATGGAGCGACTGGCTGTCGAGCGCGACGGCGTCGGCCGGCTGAACGAGGCCGGCATCGCCGCAGCCGCCGGCGCCGGGAGCATCGGCGACGTGCACCAGAACGTCGCTGTGCAGAGTGTCCATGTCGTTGGCTCCGATGTGGGTGTGCATGGAGCGCATCATCGGGGTGCGCGGTAACCGCCGGTTGTCCGGTGCGGCACGCTTTGTTGCGGGTTTGTAGCGGCGCGGCTCTCGATGCGACCGGAAAGCGCCGACGGCGGGCGCCTTTGCGATTCGGTAACAAACGTGCCACGCCGCGGACACGCGGCGGTTACGTCGTTCCCTCAGACTACGTTCTGTGCATCCCAGCCAGGGGAGACGACAATGGTGCGCGACGAATACGTGATCGACGACGTTCTTCCGCTCGCGGGTAGCAAGGTGCTGCGCATCGTCGACGGCTGCAACCTGCTGATCCACGTCTGGCAAGGCTCGCTCTGGATCACCCAGGAGGGCGACCGGCGCGACATCGTGCTCGCGGCGGGCGAGTCGTTTCGCCTCGACCGCAACGGAGTCATGCTGGCGAGGGCCTGGGGCGACACCGTGCTCGCGCTGGCTTCGCCACGCGGTGCCCGTCTTTCGCGAGATATCAGCGCGCGGACGGAGCCGCCGCACACCAGCCTCGAGTGCGCACGCACGCAATGAGCGTTACGGCGATGACGATACCGATCTGGATGTTGCTCGGGTTCGCAACGTGGACATTGCTGCTGCTGATCGCCTTCGTCGGCGTGTATCGATGGTTCAATATCCTGTTCCGCCACGCCGGCGTCGCCTCGTTCTCCGGCGATCGGCTCGAGGGAGAGGATTGGTATCGCCGCGGAACACGAGCCCACGCGAACTGCGTCGAAAATCTGCCGGTATTCGGCGCGATCGTGTTCGCGATCACCGCCATCGGGCCCACCGGCCCCGTCGTCGATCGCTTGTGCATTGCTGTCCTGGTCGCTCGCGTTTGTCAGTCCCTCGTCCACGTGTCCCACGCGCAGACCAACGCGTTCGTCGCCGTACGATTCTCGTTCTTCTCGGTTCAGCTGGTCTGCTTTCTCGCGCTCGTTGTCATGGTCGCCTTGCGCGGTGTGTGACTTCGGGCGATTCGAGGAAGCTCGCGTACACCCGGTCATCTGACGTGCATCGCGCATCCGTACGTATAATCGGTGCGTCGCCCGGGAGGATGCCCGCGATGGCCAGATCGACGCGTGTGCTGATCGTGGAAGACGACGCCGACGTGCGCAACTCGATGGCCGAGTACCTGGCGTCGCACGGCTACGAGGTCGATGCCGCCGAAGGGGGCGACGCCATGCGCGCCGCACTGGCGAGGAACGTGCCGCAGCTCGTGCTGCTCGATCTGAAGCTGCCGGGAGAGGACGGCCTCAGCCTGGCTCGCAGCCTGCGCGAGCGGCACGATCTGGCCATCATCATGGTGACCGCGGCCGACTCGGTGATCGACCGGGTGGTCGGCCTGGAGGTCGGCGCCGACGACTACATCGCCAAGCCCTTCGACCTGCGCGAGCTGCTGGCTCGCGTGAAGAGCGTGCTGCGCCGCGCGCAGCCCGGCCCCGGCGGAACGGCTGTGGCGACGCGCACGATCAGCGTGGGCGGTTGCGCGCTCGATCTCGGTGCGCATCGGCTGCTCGACGCTGCGGGTGCCGAGGTCCCGCTGACGAGCATGGAGTTCGATCTGCTGCGCGCGTTCGTCGAGAACCCGAACCAGGTGCTGTCGCGCGACCGGCTGCTCAACCTCACGCGCAACCGCGACTGGGAGCCGTTCGACCGGTCGATCGACATCCGCATCGCACGCCTGCGCCGCAAGCTCGGCGACGATCCCGACAAGCCGCGGCTCATCAAGACGGTGCGCGGCGCCGGCTACTGCTACGTGCCGGCCAGGTGATCGACGCGTGAAGTCGCACGAGCCGAACCGTACCCAGGAGGTGCTGCGCAACGCGGCGCTCGCGGTATCGACTGCCGCCGGCGAGGGTGTGTTCCGCGAGCTGGTGCGTGCGCTCGCGGCGATCCTGGACGTCGACATCGCATTCATCGCATTGCCCAAGTCCGGCGACGCGGGCACGCTCAGGATGCTCGCCTTTTACGCCGACGACCGGATGATCGACGATGTCGAGTACCCGATTGCCGGTACGCCCTGCGAGACGGTGATCGGCAAGGAATTCCGCTGCTACCCCTTCGGGCTGCAAGGACGCTTTCCCCTCGGCGCGAGCTTTGCCGAGCTGGGAATCGACGGCTACGCCGGATACCCGCTCACCGACGCCCGTGGCGAGGCTGCCGGATTGATGGTGGTTGCCGTGCGGCGCCCGATCACCGAGCCGGAACTTGTCGAATCGGTGCTCAAGATCTTCGCCGCGCGCGCGATGGTCGAGCTCGAACGGCAGCGCGCGGAAGCGGCGCTGCGCGCGAGCGAGGCGCAGTATCGCGCGATCTTCAACGCTTCGGAGGACGCGCTGATCCTATGGGACTCGACGCTGCGGCGAGTCGACGTCAACCCGGCCTACGAGCGCCTGTATGGATGGACGCGCGAGGAGGTGCTCGGGCGCGGGTACGAGACGCTCGACGTGCCCATGGACTATGCCGAGCCGCGCCTCGACCTCGTGCGGCGCACGCTCGCCGGCGAGACCTGCCGCGTCGAGATCGAATCGCTGCGCAAGAACGGCGGGCGCTTCCAGGCGGATATCCGCACGATCGCAGTAGCGCATCGCGGCGCACCGCACGTGCTGGCGATCGTGCGCGACATCACTGCGCGCAAGCAGGCCGAGACGCGCCATCGCGAGCTCGAGACACAGCTCCGGCAGGCGCAGAAGATGGAGGCGATCGGCCATCTCACCGGTGGCATTGCGCACGACTTCAACAACATTCTCACCGGCATCATGGGCTACCTCACGCTTGCGAGCGAGCGCGAGGCGGCGAACAGCGACGCCAGGCTCGCGCGCCACCTGCAGCAGGCGCAGCACGGCGCGACGCGCGCCAGGGAGCTCATCCAGCAGATGCTCGCGTTCAGCCGCGCACAGAGAGGCAAGCCGCGGGCGGTGTCGCTCGCGCCGCTCGCCGAGGAGGCGATCGAGCTGCTTTGCCCGTCGCTGCCCGCCACGGTCGAGCTGCACACCGCACTCGAACAGGACCTGCCCGCCGTGATGATCGACCCCGTGCAGGTCGAGCAGATTCTCCTCAACCTGTGCATCAACGCGCGCGACGCGATGGACGGCGCGGGAAAGATCGCGGTCGGTGTGCGCCTCGCCGCGCACGGTCCAGGGCCGCGCTGCACCTCGTGCCGGAAGCCTGCCGACGGGCGCTACGTCGAGCTCGCGGTTTCCGATACCGGGCCGGGCATCGCACCGCAGGTGCTGGAACGCATGTTCGAGCCCTTCTTCAGCACCAAGGAGGTCGGGCGCGGCAGCGGCATGGGACTCGCCATGGTGCACGGCATCGTGCATGAGCACGGCGGCCACGTGGTGGTCGAAACATCCGTCGGCAAGGGCGCGACTTTCCGCGTGCTGCTGCCGGTGCTCGAAGGCAGCCCCGAGATTGCCGCAGCGCAGTCGCCTGGAGCGCAGCGCGCGAAGCCGCTGCGCGATACGCTCGACGGACGTGTGCTGCTCGTCGACGACGAGCAGCTGGTCGGCGAGTTCATGGCCGAGCTGCTCGGGGGCTGGGGACTCGAGGTCACGGTGCAGCGCGATCCGGTCGAAGGCAGGCGCTGGCTCGCCGAAGACCCCGCGCGAGTCGACCTGGTGCTCACCGACCAGACGATGCCGAAAATGACCGGCCTCGAGCTCGCGCGGTGCGTCGCCGCGTTACGGCCCGGGCTGCCGGTGATCCTGTACAGCGGCTACGCCGAAAACATCGGCGCCGAGGAGCTCGCGCAGAGCGGTGTGCGCGTGCTGCTCGCCAAGCCGGTCGAGCCCGATCTGTTGTTCGCCGCACTCGCCGAGGCGCTGCGCGCCTAGCAGTTCCCGGCCGCATCCGCGGCCGCGCCGATACAAACCCGCAACGAAGCGTGCCGCGCCGGACATCCGGCGGTTACTTCACGCCGCCATGATGCGCTCCGTGCAACGCGCGGTACGTTCATCCACCAACCACGGAGCATCACCATGCAAACGCAGATGCAGGAAGCGAGCAGCAAGCGTTACGCGAAGGCGATCGAGGTCTCGAAGCGCGTGCGGTTCGAGATCGAGCGCGATGTCATTCGCGGCCGCAGATTCGACTTCGCGGAGAAGTTCCTGCCCGACGGACTGTCCAGGATCGGGCGGCTCGAGTTCCTGGGCGAAACCGAGAGGCGCCTTGTAAGCCAGATCCAGGGGCGCACGTACGCCAACATGTTCGGGCTGGTCGAGCGCTTCATTGCGCCGATGATGTCCGAAGTGAGCCGCGACCACTGGCTTGGCGATCAGGTCGCCTACGAGGCGCTGGTGCGCTTCACCGACGAGGAGCTGAAGCACCAGGAGATGTTCCGCAGGATCGACGCGCTATGCGCCGAGGGCATGCCGGCCGGCTACACGTTCCTGCCCCGGCCGAACGACGTCGCCGGCGTGGTGCTCGGCAAGCCCACCTGGTCAGTGCTGGCGCTCATCTGCCACATCGAGCTGTTCGTGCTGGCGCACTACCGCCAGGCGATCGAGCCCGAT
The DNA here is from genome assembly GCA_036379595.1 of Casimicrobiaceae bacterium. Taxonomy (GTDB): domain Bacteria; phylum Pseudomonadota; class Gammaproteobacteria; order Burkholderiales; family Casimicrobiaceae; genus VBCG01. Next base: position 53,117 of record DASVGI010000084.1, read on the forward strand.
GCCGAGCTCTCCGAGCTGTGGAAGGACGTGTTCACCTTCCACGCGCGCGAGGAGTCGCAGCATGCGATCGTCGACGAGCTCGAGTGGCAGCGGGAGAACGCGAAGCTCGATGCGGAGCAGCGCGACAGAGCGGTCGACGAGCTGATCGCGCTCGTGGCGGCCGTGGACGGCATCCTGCAGATGCAGGCGAAGGCCGATACCGATTACTTCCTGCGCGTTGCCGGGCGTCCGTTCGACCACGCTCAGGTCGAGGTGATCGGCGCGACGTTCCTCGCCGCCTACCGCTGGCAGTACATCGTCTCCGGTGTCGAGGACGAGCGCTTCCAGAAGATCCTCGGCGGCATGATCACGGCGGTGCAGTTCGAGCGCATCGGTGCCGCGCTCGCGCCGATCATGGCCTAGCGCGATCGACGGTCGGCACGCGACACGCGAGCCGCGCCGCGCGTGATCCGCGCGGCGCGGATCACTCCTGCGATTTCTTCTCGAGCGCCACCTGGTTGATCGTCACCTTGGTGTCGGCGCGCAGGCTCGCGACGTAGGCTTTCATCAGCTCCTGCCCGGTCTCGGCGCCGACGCTGTTCGCGGCCTGCGTCACCGTCGTTGCGGCAGGCGCCGGCGCATCGGTCACCTTGTCGATGCGATAGATCGCGAAATCGCCGTTCGGTCGCGACGCGCCGACGTACGCGGGGAGCTTCGCCCGGTCGGCCTCGAAGATCGTCGTGACCGCGTCCGGCGTGACCTCGGGTGTCGGCTTCGACCGGGTGAGATCGGCCGGCTTGCCGAAGGTCAGCCCGGCCGCAGATGCATCGCCCTTCGCGAGGAGCGCCAACTTCGCTTCGCCGTCCTTCTTCGCTTCGGCGGCCGCACGCTCGGCGGCCAGTCGCTTGCGAATGTCGTCCTGCACCTCGGCGAGCGGCTTCGGCGCAGCCGCCTTGTAGTCGACGACCCGCCCCGCCATCAGCGTATTCGGCGCCACCTCGATCGCCTCGGTGTTGCGCTTCGCCTGGATCGAATCCGGCGAGAAGATCGCCTTGACGAACCTGGCGCTGCCACGCGCCAGCGCCTGAATCTGCGCGCGCGTCATCAGATCGGTGGTCTTCACCTCGAGGCCGAGTGCCTTCGCGGCGCCGGCGAGCGAATCGGCCTGCTCGTAGACGACGTTCTGGAACTGCTCGGCGAGTGACGCGAACTTGTCCGCCGCCTTCTGCTTCCGGAGATCGGCCTCGATGCGCCCTTTCACCTCGTCGAGCGACTGGACGTGCGCGGGCGTGATCCCGGTGACCTTGATGATGTGGTAGCCGAAGTTCGTTTCCACCGGCCCGACGATGTCGCCGACCCTGGCCGCGAATACTGCATCCTCGAACGGCTTCACCATCGAACCGCGCTGGAACGAGCCGAGATCCCCTCCCTGTGCGGCCGAACCCGGGTCCTGCGAGTATTCCTTCGCGAGCGCGGCGAAATCGTCGGGATGCGCGCGCGCTTTGGCGAGGATCTCCTCGGCCTTCTTCTTCGCCGCCGCCTTGTCCGGCGGGCTCGCGTCGGGCTTGACCGCGATCAGGATGTGCGAAGCCTGCCGCTCTTCCTGCGTCGTGTACTGCCGCCTGTTGGCCTCGTACGCCTGCTTCACCTCGTCGGGCGTGACATTCATCTGCGCAGCGAGCGCGTCCTGCGAAAGGATCAGGTATTCGATCTTCGCCTCTTCGGGCGATTCGAACAGCGCGCGGTGGGCGTCGTAATACGCCTTGACGTCGGCGTCGCTCACCTTGATCGTCGCCGCGAGCGGGGCCGCGGCGACGGTGGCGGTCGCCACCGTGCGCGTCTGGTCGAGCAATTCGAGGTAGTGGGTCACCGTCGACTTCGCCGCGAAGCTTCCCGCGACGACCGGTTGCTGGAGCTGGCCGAGCACGAGCTCGCCGCGCACGCGCTGCTCGAAGCCGAGCGGCGACATGCCCTGGCCGGAGAGAACCTCGGCATAACGCGTGGCCGAGAAGCGCCCGTCGACCTGGAATGGCGCGAGGCCGCCGATGAAATGCTGCAACTCGGCATCGCTGACGCTGAAATGCTCGGAGCGCGCGCGATTCTCGAGCAGCCGCTGGTCGATCAGCTGGTTGAGCAGATCGTAGCGAACCGCGGGGTTGTCGAGCATCGACGCGTCGAAGCTGCCGCCGAGCGCCTGGCGCATCCGCTGCTCCTGGTTGCGCAGCGCATCGTCGAATTCGTTCTGCGCGATCTTGTTGCCGCCGACGTCGGCGATCGTGTCGGTGCCGCTGCGGCTCGTGAAGTACTGGTACGTGCCGAAGAACACGAACGGCAGCGTGACGAGGCCCATGATGACCTGGGCGAGGTTCTTGTGCTTGTGAAGTAGATCGAACATGGCGAAATCCGGGAGGCGGCGAAACGATGTCCGGGTGCGACGAAAAAGGGCGAACTCGCGTTCGCCCCTCAGTTGCCCTTCAGGTGCCGGAATGCTGGCGGAGTGGACGGGACTCGAACCCGCGACCCCCGGCGTGACAGGCCGGTATTCTAACCAACTGAACTACCACTCCCTCGTGTGTCGTCGCTGCTATGCCGACCGTCGGACCCGTTGTGCATTGGTGGGTGCTGACGGGATCGAACCGCCGACAATCGCCTTGTAAGGGCGGCGCTCTACCGCTGAGCTAAGCACCCGGTCAACATGCCCAAAGCGCGGCCTGAGCGCTGCGAAGCTGATCAGTTTAGCGCATCCTTCAGCGCTTTGCCAGCGCGGAACTTCGGTACCTTGGCGGCCTTGATCCGGATCGACGCACCGGTGCGCGGATTGCGTCCCGAGCGCGGGCTGCGCCTGCCGACGTAGAACGATCCGAATCCGACCAGCGTCACCATATCGCCCTTGCGCAGCGAGGTCTTGATCGCGCCGACGGTCGCGTCGAGCGCGCGCCCGGCCGCCGCTTTCGAAATGTCGGCATGGCGGGCAATCGCATCGATCATCTCGGACTTGTTCACCTGGCATCCTTTCCGGAACACGTTGCGCCGCCGTGCGCGCCGCACGGCGGTGTTCGTCGCTGACGAGGAAATCGGCGCGCAGGGCGCGCGTGGACGCAGCAGTTATAGACCGCGCGTTTTGCGGGTGTCAAGCCGCGCCGTCGGGCACCGCGCCGTCGGGCACGATCACGTCAATGCTTGATCACCGCGCCCTTGTCTTCGATCGTCGCCGCAGGTGGCACCGCAGGAGGCTCGGCTTTCGCGCCATCCGCTTCGAGCGGCGTCGGCGGATGCTCGAGCGCATGCTCGAGAACCTGCTCGATCCACCGCACCGGCGTGAGCTCGAGGCGATTCTTGATCTCGTCGGGAATCTCCGCGAGATCCTTGACGTTCTCCTCGGGGATCAGCACCGTCTTGATGCCGCCCCGCCCGGCGGCGAGGAGCTTCTCCTTCAACCCGCCGATCGGCAGCACCTCGCCGCGCAGCGTGATCTCACCCGTCATCGCGACGTCGCAGCGCACCGGGATGCCGGTCAGCACCGACACCATCGCGGTGACGATCGCCGCCCCGGCCGACGGGCCGTCCTTCGGCGTCGCGCCTTCGGGCAGGTGAATGTGCAGATCGGTCTTCGTGTAGAAATCCGACGGGATGCCGAGCTGCTTCGAGCGATGGCGCACGACCGACAGCGCTGCGGCGATCGACTCGTTCATCACCTCGCCCAATTTGCCCGTCGACGTCGTCTTGCCCTTGCCCGGGAGCGACACGGCCTCGATCGTCAGGAGGTCGCCGCCCACTTCAGTCCACGCGAGCCCGGTGACCTGGCCGACCTGATTGCGCTTCTCGGCCATGCCGTAATTGAAGCGGCGCACGCCGAGATACTTGTCGAGGTTCTTCGAGTTCACCTCGACCGGCCCGCGCGCCTTGCGCGTCTTGCCCTCGCTCTGCTTCAGGAGCAGCGCCTTCACCACCTTGCGGCAGATCTTGCTGATGTCGCGCTCGAGGTTGCGCACGCCCGACTCGCGCGTGTAGTAGCGGACGATGTCGCGCAGCGCGCTCTCCGCGAGGTGCAGCTCGTCGGGCTTCAGCCCGTTGTTCTTCATCTGCTTCGGCAGCAGGTACTGGCGGGCAATCGCGATCTTCTCGTCCTCGGTGTAACCCGACAGCCGGATCACCTCCATCCGGTCGAGCAGCGGCGCCGGGATGTTCATCGTGTTGGCCGTGGCGACGAACATGACGTCGGACAGGTCGTACTCGACCTCGACGTAATGGTCGACGAACGTATTGTTCTGCTCCGGATCGAGCACTTCGAGCAGCGCCGACGATGGATCGCCGCGGAAATCCTGGCCCATCTTGTCGACTTCGTCGAGCAGGAACAGCGGATTGCGCACGCCGACCTTGCTCATGTTCTGCAGGATCTTGCCCGGCATCGAGCCGATGTAGGTGCGGCGATGACCGCGGACCTCGGCCTCGTCGCGCACGCCGCCGAGGCTCATGCGAACGAACTTGCGCCCGGTCGCGCGCGCGACCGACTGTCCGAGCGACGTCTTGCCAACACCCGGCGGCCCGACGAGGCACAGGATCGGGCCCTTGAGACGATCGACGCGCTGCTGGACCGCGAGGTACTCGACGATGCGCTCCTTCACCTTCTCGAGGCCGTAGTGATCGGCATCGAGCACCTTGACCGCGTTGGAGAGATCCTTGCTGATCTTGCTCTTCTTGCGCCACGGCAGCGCGAGCAGCGTGTCGACGTAATTGCGCACGACGGTCGCCTCGGCCGACATCGGCGACATCATCTTCAGCTTCTTGAGCTCCGCGAGCGCCTTGCCCTCGGCCTCCTTCGACATCTTCGCGGCCTTGACCTTCTTCTCGACCTCTTCCAGGTCGGCTGATTCGTCGCCCTCGCCCAGCTCCTTCTGGATCGCCTTCACCTGCTCGTTCAGGTAGTACTCGCGCTGGCTCTTCTCCATCTGCCGCTTGACGCGGCCGCGGATGCGCTTCTCGACCTGGAGAATGTCGACTTCGCCTTCGAGCAACCCGAGCAGATGCTCGAGGCGCTTGCCGACGTCGCTCATTTCGAGGATCTGCTGCTTCTGCTCGAGCTTCAACGGCAGGTGCGCGGCGATCGCGTCGGCGAGCCTGCCGCCATCGTCGATCGCCGACATCGAGGTGAGGATCTCGGGCGGAATCTTCTTGTTCAGCTTCACGTACTGGTCGAAGTGCGTGAGCAGCGCACGGCGCATCGCCTCGACCTCGTGCGCGGTGCCCGGCTCACCGGGGATCGCCTCGACCCGCGCGGCCATGAACTCGCCGCGCTCGTCGACGTCGAGAATGCGCGCGCGTTGCGTGCCCTCGACCAGCACCTTCACGGTGCCGTCCGGGAGCTTCAGCATCTGCAGGACGGTGGCAATACTGCCGATCGCGTAGAGATCGTCGGCGGCGGGATCGTCCTTCGCCGCCTGCTTCTGCGCAACGAGCAGGATGTGCTTGCCCGCGTCCATCGCGACGTCGAGCGCCTTGATCGATTTCGGGCGCCCGACAAACAGCGGGATCACCATGTGCGGGAAGACCACCACGTCGCGCAGGGGAAGGAGCGGGAGCGCGCTCAGGTTGTCCGGGGGAAGCGTGTCGTCGGGCATGCGGACCTCGAGGATAGACGTCAGTACCGAGATGGGGCGTCGGCCGGCGAAACACAATGGTGGATGCCGGCAGCCGCAAAGCAAAGACCGCGCCAGCGGTAGGGTCTGGCGGATCGGATCGATGAGATTATGCCCGAACCGGCACCTGCACTCGGAGACCTGCCTTCTGCGTGAGGTCGCCAACCGCAAACGGCCGCAGGTCCAGACGGGATTCCTCCGAGTCGGCGCGCGTTGAGCGTCAACGCAGTTGACGCTCCAATGCGCGCACTTATTGCGTCAGCGCGATAGGCTACCGGAAAAGCCGCTGCCTTCCGCCGCGCTGACGCAATGAGCCTATTTGGCGGAGGCGACCTTCGGCGCGTCGGCGAACATCAGGAGCGGCTTGCCGTCGTTGGCGATCGTCGATTCGTCGACGACCACGCGCGAAAGGTTCGCGAGCGACGGCAGGTCGTACATCACGTCGAGCAGCACCTGCTCGAGGATCGACCGCAGGCCGCGCGCCCCGGTCTTGCGCGCGAGGGCCTTGCGGGCGATCGCGCGCAGCGCAAGCTCGCGCACCTCGAGCTCGACGTTCTCCATCCGGAACATCTTCTGGTACTGCTTGATCAGCGCGTTCTTCGGCTCGACCAGGATCTCGACCAGCGCCTCCTCGTCGAGCTCGTCGAGCGTCGCGACGACCGGCAGGCGGCCGACGAACTCGGGGATCAGGCCGAACTTGATCAGATCCTCGGGCTCGGTCTCGCGCAGCAGGATCGCGGCACTCTTGCGATCGTCCGGCGACGCAACCTCGGCTTCGAAGCCGATGCCGGTCTTCGCAGTGCGCTGGCGGATGATCTTCTCGAGGCCGTCGAAGGCGCCGCCACAGACGAACAGGATGTTCGTGGTGTCGACCTGGACGAATTCCTGGTTCGGATGCTTGCGCCCGCCCTGCGGCGGGACGCTCGCGATCGTCCCCTCGATCAGCTTCAGGAGCGCCTGCTGGACGCCCTCGCCCGACACGTCACGGGTGATCGACGGGTTGTCGCTCTTGCGCGAGATCTTGTCGATCTCGTCGATGTAGACGATGCCGCGCTGCGCCTTGTCGATGTCGTAGTCGCACTTCTGCAGGAGCTTCTGGATGATGTTCTCGACGTCCTCGCCGACGTAGCCGGCCTCGGTCAGCGTCGTTGCGTCGGCGATGACGAACGGCACGTCGAGGAGCCGCGCCAGAGTCTGCGCGAGCAGCGTCTTGCCCGACCCGGTCGGGCCGATCAGGAGGATGTTCGACTTCGCGAGCTCGACGTCGTCGTCCTTGGTGCCCGAGTCGAGGCGCTTGTAATGGTTGTACACCGCGACCGACAGGATCTTCTTGGCCGGCTCCTGCCCGATCACGTACTGATCGAGGATCTGCCGGATCTCGTGCGGGGTCGGCAGCTTGCTGCGGTCGGCGCGCGCCGCCTCGCCGGCCGACCCTTCCTCGCGGATGATGTCGTTGCAGAGCTCGATGCACTCGTCGCAGATGAACACCGACGGCCCGGCGATCAGCTTGCGCACCTCGTGCTGGCTCTTGCCGCAGAACGAGCAGTAGAGAAGCTTGTCGCCGGAGGAGGAGGACTTGTCGGCCATCAGGACAGGCGGATGCGCGTGGACATGGGCTGCGAACGACTCTACCCGGCAGTTGCCCTCTTTTGCAAGACTTTGTCGACGAGCCCGTACTCCCTGGCCTGATCGGCGGTCAGAAAATTGTCACGCTCGGTGTCGCGCGCGATCTGCTCGACCGGCTTGCCGGTGTGGACGGCCATCAGCTGGTTCAGCCGCTGGCGCAGGCTCAGGATGTACTTGGCGTGGATCTCGACGTCCGACGCCTGCCCCTGAAACCCCCCGAGCGGCTGGTGGATCATCACGTCTGAATTGGGGAGCGCATAGCGCTTGCCCTTCGCGCCGGCCGCGAGCAGGAACGCGCCCATCGACGCCGCCATGCCGACGCACAGCGTCGACACGTCCGGCTTGATGAACTGCATCGTGTCGTAGATCGCGAAGCCGGCGGCGATCGAGCCGCCCGGCGAATTGATATAGAAGTGGATGTCCTTGTCGGGGTTCTCGGACTCGAGGAAGAGCATCTGCGCGACGACGAGGTTCGCCGTCGCCTCGTTGACCGGCCCGACCAGGAACACGACGCGCTCCTTCAGGAGGCGCGAGTAGATGTCGTACGCGCGCTCGCCGCGTCCGCTCTGCTCGATCACCATCGGTATGAGGCCCAGCCCTCTCGGTTCTTCCATCGTCTGCCTTCGTCAGTGGTTCGTCGGCGCGGCTGCCGCGCGCTTCCCCGATGATCGTTCGACCCGCGGCGCGGGTCAGCCGTTTCCTCGCGGGCCCATCACCGCGTCGAACGTCGCCGGCTCGTCGGTCACCTGCGCGCGCTCGAGGACCCAGTCGACGACGTTCTGCTCGAGCACCGCGGCCTCGAAGTCGGCGAGGCGCTCAGGCTTCTCGTAATGCCAGCGTACCACGGCGTCAGGCTGCTCGTAGGACTGCGCCTGCTCGTGCACGAGCTCCTTCACCTGTTCGGGCCGTGCCGCGAGGTGCTCGCGCTTCACGAGCTCCGACATCAGGAGACCGAGCGCGACGCGCTGCTCGGCCTGCGGCCGGAACAGATCCACGCCGACCGCGAGATCCTCCGGCTTCACCCCGGGCTGCTCGCGCATGCCGGCGACCGTGCGATCGCGCAGCGCGTACGCCTCGGCTTCGACGAGCGCCTTCGGCAGCGGAAACCGCGCAAGCCCCGCGAGCCCGGCGATCACCTGCTCCTTCACGACCGCGGCGATCTTGCGCTTCAGCTCGAGCTTGAGATTCGCGCCGACCTCGGCGCGCAGACCGTCGAGCTCGCCGCTCGCGACGCCGAACCCGCGCACGAAGTCGGCATCGAGCTCAGGGAGGCGGATCTCCTCGACCGCGAGCACCGTCAGCACGAACTCGGCGTTCTTTCCCGCCACCTCGCGGCCATGGTAATCGTCGGGGAAGTGAAGCGGGAAGGTCTTGTGCTCGCCGGCGGACATGCCGGTGATCGCCGCGTCGAACTCGGGCAGCATGCGGCCCTCGCCGAGCGTGATCGGGAAGTCGCGTGCCTGTCCGCCGGGAAACTCGACGCCATCGATCGTGCCGGTGAAATCGACGCGGACACGGTCACCGCTTTGCGCCGCGCGTGCCACGGCTTCGAAGCTCGCGCGCTGCCGGCGCAGGATCTCGATCGTCCGATCGGTGTCCGCGGACGTCACCTCGGCGACCGGTCGCCGCACGCTGATCTGCGAGAGATCGCCGACCTCGACGTCGGGATAGACCTCGAACACCGCCGAGAACTCGAGCGCATCGCGCACCGCACCCGGCGCCGCGTCCGGTGGCCGCGCCTCGATGCGCGGCGCGCCGGCGATGCGCAGGCGCTCCTTCTGCACCGCTTCGTTGAAGCGCGACTGCACCGCTTCGGAAATGACGTCCGAGCGCAGCTGCGGCCCGTACTGACGCGCGAGGATGCTGACCGGGACCTTGCCGGGGCGAAAGCCGGCGATCTTCGCCGTCCGGGCGAGGTTCGACAGACGCTTGCTCACCTCGCCTTCGATGTCCGCCACCGGGACGGCAACGCTCAATCTGCGCTCGAGATCGCCAAGCGTTTCGACTGTGGTCTCCATGCGACGCCAATCCTCGCTCGATGTTGTTCCGATGTGATGGTGCGAAAGGGGGGACTCGAACCCCCACGGGTCGCCCCGCCAGCTCCTAAGGCTGGTGCGTCTACCAGTTCCGCCACTCTCGCAGCCGCGGACACGCTCATCCGCGCGGTGACGCGGCACCGAACCATGAAGTATAACGCGGCCATGTCCCCCGACGACTACTGCCGCGACCGAGCGGCGCCGCGCGGCTCGACGCTCCACTATTGCCTGCGCAAGCTGCCGCCCGCGCAGCGCCGCGCGATCACCGCACTCCATGCGTTCTACCGCGAGGTCGACGACGCCGCGCGACACGTGAGCGATCCGGGGGTCGCGCGGGTCAAGCTCGCATGGTGGCGCGGCGAGATCGCAATGGCCTGCGAGGGTACGCCGTCGCATCCGGTCGCCCAGGCACTCGCGGCCGTGTTGCCCGCCCACCCGCTCGCCCGCGGCGAGCTCGAAGCGGTCGTCGACGGCGTCGAGCGCAACGTCGAGAACCGGCCCTTTCCCGATTTCGCGGCGCTGAGGGCGCATTGCCTGCGCACCGGCGGCGCTGTTTCGGGCCTGTCGGCCGGGATTCTCGGCTTCCGCAACCCCGGCACGCTCGACTACGCGCGCGATCTCGGCGTTGCGCTGCAGTTGATCGACATCATTCGCGACGTCGGCAGCGATGCGCGTGCCGGTCGCGTCTTTCTTCCGGTCGACGAGCTCGAGCGCTTCGGGGTGGCGCCCGCCGACATCCTCGCGCGACGCGCCCCGCCGCAGTTCGCCGCACTGATGGAGATGCAGGCAACGCGGGCGCGCGACCTTTGCGACCGCGCCATTTCCAGCCTTCCGCCGGAGGACCGTGCCACCCAGGCGCCGTGCCTCGCCGCGGCGGCCATCCGGCGGACGCTTCTCGGCGAGATCGCCCGCGACGGCTATCGCGTGCTCGATCGGCGCGTCGCTCTGACGCCGGTGCGCAAGCTCCTGATCGCGACGCGCGTCATGTGGAGCACCCGATCACGCTGACCGCGACGCGCTGCGCAGCAGGCGCTGCTGCTCGCGGTTCCATTCGCGCTCGCGGATCGCCGCGCGCTTGTCGTGCTGCTTCTTGCCGCGCGCGAGCCCGATCGACAGCTTGATCCGACCCTTCGCGTAGTGCAGATCGATCGGCGTCAGCGTGTACCCGGCCCGCTCGACCTTGCCGATCAGCCGGTTGATCTCCTCGCGATGGAGCAGGAGCCGGCGCGTGCGCGTCGGGTCCGGATGCACGTGCGTCGAGGCGGTCGCGAGCGGCGCGATGTGCGCGCCGATCAGCATCAGCTCGCCGCCCTTCACGACGACGTACGCTTCCTTGAGGTGGGCACGCCCGCCGCGCACCGCTTTCACCTCCCAGCCCTCAAGCGCGATCCCGGCCTCGAACCGTTCCTCGATAAAATAATCGTGGAATGCCTTGCGATTCTCGACGATGGTCATGATGCGTAATCCGGCGCGGCCGCGCTTCGATCGCTCTGCCGCATGATGCGGCGAGCGATGGCTGCGCATTCTACCTGCTGCCCCCGCCTCCTCTGCGTGCGACGGCGCGTGCAGCGGCGCGCACCGGCCGCACCGGACCACGGTGTTCACCAGGGTATTCGATGCAGCGCGTAAACCGCTCGGTGCTCGTCCCCTACGCGGCCGCGCGCATGTTCGAGCTCGTCGACGACATCGAGGCCTATCCGCGCTTCCTGCCGTGGTGCGCGGGTGCCAGCGTGCTCGAACGCGACGATCGTGCGAAGACCGCGCGCATCGACATCGACTACCACGGCGTGCGCGCGCACTTCACGACGCGCAACGTCAACACGCCGGCGGAGTTGATCGTGATCACGCTGACCGACGGCCCGTTTCGCTCGCTCTGCGGCGAATGGCGCTTCACCGCGCTGTCGGAAGCGGGCTGCCGCGTCGATTTCGAGCTCGCCTGGGAGTTTGCGACGCACGTGCTCGAGCGCGCGGTCGGCCCGGTGTTCGGCCACATCGCGCGCACGTTCATCGACGCATTCGTGCGCCGCGCCGAAGCACTCAACAGGTGAAAGTCGAGACGGCGCACACGTGAAGGTCGAGGTCGCCTGCGTCGGCGGCGATTTCAGCGCCTGCATCGGACTCGATCTCCCGCGCGGCGCGCGGGTTGCCGACGCCGTCGAGGCTTCCGGGCTCCTTTCCCGCGTCGGGCTCGCCGAGCACGACCTCGCGTATGCGGTGTACGGCCGTCCGGTCGCGGCCAGCCGTCCGCTCGTCGAGGGCGACCGCGTCGAGATCACGCTGCCGCTTGTTTGCGACCCGGCAACGCGCAGGCGCGCGCTCGCGAAGACGGTCCGGGAGAAGAAAGTCCAGGGTTTGCGCTGAGGGCCGATTAGTGGACAATCGCGCCGTGCCCCGCACCACCCGCCTCGCCATCATCGCTGCCGCCGCGCTGGCTCTGCACGGCGCGCCCGGCGTCGCCGCCGAGCGGCAGGCCGATCGCTCGCTCGCCGAGCTCGCACGCGCATCGCTGTCGGCGGCGGCCTCGCACGCGCTGCAGGGCGCCGAGACCGTCGCGACGTTCGCGCTCTCGCTCGTCGGCATCGACTACCGGTGGGGTGGTGCGACGCCCACGCAGGGCTTCGATTGCAGCGGGCTCATCCGCTACGTGTTCCAGGAAACGACCGGCGCCGCGCTCCCGCGCACCGCGCGCGGCCTCGCCTCGCTCGGGAGCCGCGTGACGCGAAGCGAGCTCGTACCCGGTGACCTCGTGTTCTTCAACACGCGCCATGCCGCGTTTTCGCACGTCGGCATCTACCTCGGCGACGACCGCTTCATCCATGCGCCGGGCCGCGGCGGCGAGGTCGGCGTTGCGCTGCTGTCGTCGGCGTACTGGAAGAAGCGCTACGACGGCGCGCGGCGGCTGATCGGCGTGCTTCCCGCGCTGATGCCACAAGTCGTTTCGCAGGCGTGGGCGGCGGACGCGGATGGCGTGCCGGCGGCGGCAGCGAACACGGCGCCAGACCCGGCACCGAACGCGGCACCCGCGCCGCAGTCCGTCGCGGCTGCAGCGAGTGACCCCGCTACGCAGGACGGGTCGGCGCCGGTCGACGCAGATCCGTCGATCGCACCGTACCTGTCGGACGATCAGCCCTAGCGAAAACCGGGACGTACCACGGTTTTCGCTACTGCGTCGCGCCCGCCTGTCGCAGAAGCTCCGCGATCTCGGTCTCGTTGCCGCGCATCGCCCACGACAATGCGCTCGCGCCGCTCTGGTTGCGGTGCCTGACGTCGGCGCCGCGCTCGATCAGGAGGCGCGCGGTCGCCGGGTGATGCTCGTGGATCGCCATCATCAGCGCCGTCGTGCCATTGGGTGACTCGGCGTCGAGGTTGGCGCCGTGATCGATCAGGAAATCGACGACGTCGTCATGGCCGCCGGTGGCGGCGTAGATGAGCGGCGTCCATCCGTCGGGATTCATCTGCGCACCGCGGCCCTGCAGCGCACGCACGGTCGCGAGGCTCCCGTGCAGCGCCGCGAGCATCAGCGGAGTGTCGCCCGAACGATTGGCGAGATTCGGCTTCGCGTGCGCGTCGAGGAGCGCGAGCGTCGTCGCCGCGTACCCGTTGCGCGCGGCGATGCACAGCATCGTGTCGCCGTCCTGATCGACCGAGTCGGGGTCCATGCCGCGGGCGAGCAGCGCCTTCACTTCGTCGACGCGGTCGTTGGACACCGCCGCAGTCAGATCGACGAGAAGATCGGCCGACGCTGTCGGGCCGATCGCGATGCACAGGATCGCGAGGCCGCAGGCGAGCAACCTGCGGCGCGCGTCAGTGGACATCGGACGGGCTTCGAGCGCCTTCGCCGATGGCGAACAGGCGGAAGAAATTGGCCGACGTGGCGGCGGCGATCGTCTCGACGCCGACGCCGCGCAGCCGCGCGATCTCCTCGGCGACGTGGCGCACCCACGCCGGCTGATTGCGCTTGCCGCGCCACGGCACCGGAGCGAGGTACGGGCTGTCGGTCTCGATCAGCATCCGGTCGAGGGGAACGCGCTTCGCGACTTCCCTCAGCTCCAGCGCGTTCCTGAACGTCACGATGCCGGAGAACGAGATATGGAAGCCGAGCTCCATCGCCTCTTCGGCAACGTCCCACGATTCGGTGAAGCAGTGCATGACTCCACCCACCTCGATCGCACGCTCCTCGCGCATGATCGCGAGCGTGTCGGCCGCCGCGGCGCGCGTGTGGATGATGAGCGGACGGCCCGACTCGCGCGCAGCTCGGATGTGCACGCGAAAGCGCTGTCGCTGCCAGTCGAGGTCACCGTGCTCCCGGAAGTAGTCGAGGCCGGTCTCGCCGATCGCGACGATGCGCGGATCGCGCGCCGGCCCGGCGAGCGCGGCAACCGTCGGCTCGTCGGTATCGGCGTAATCGGGATGCACGCCGACCGTCGCGTAGAGGTTGTCGTGCTCGTGAGCGAGCGCGTGCACCGCCGGCCACGCGCCCATCTCGACCGCCACGCACAGCGCGTGCGTGACGGCGTTCTCGCGCATCGCCGCGAGGACCTGCGCGAGATCGTCGCGCAGCTCGGGAAAATCGAGGTGGCAATGCGAATCGACGAACAACGGCCGGCCGTGGACGGGCGCCGGCCGACGGACGGCCGCTCACCCGCCCCGTTCCTCACATGGTATGGGTCGAGCGGGTCGATGCGAGGTGTTCGCCGAGAATGCGCTCGATGGTCGTCTTCGCCGCGGCCCCGGTCTCGTCCTGCGTGAACTGCACGCCGATGCCCTGCGTGCGGTTACCCTGACCGCCATCGGGCGTGATCCAGACGACCTTGCCCTGGACGGCAATCCGGTTCGGATCGTCCATCAGCGACAGCAGCATGAACACCTCTTCGCCGAGCGAATACGGACGCGAAGTCGGGATGAAGATGCCGCCGCCCTTGAGAAACGGCATGTACGCCGCATACAGCGCGGCCTTCTCGCGGATGTTGAGCGACAGCACGCCGGGCCGCGCCATCGGCGATCCACCCGAATTGCCTGCAGCCTTCTCGGCCATCATCGAATAAAGAGCTTCCGGTAATCGATCAGCACCGCCTCGGCGACGAGGCGCGGCTGCAGCGGTTGCGCGAGCGCCGCTCGCGTGCGCAAGAGTTGCCGATGATAGCGAAACAGCGCCCTCGGCGCCACCGACCCTGCGAGCCCGGCAAGCTCGGCGGCGAGGTCGGGATGGAAGAGCGCGGCAGCCCCCGCGCGCGCGCGGGCGAGGTCGGCGCACCAGCAGGCGAGCCACTCGATGACCGTCGCGAGACGATCGCGACGCAGCTCGCGCGGCGCGTGGTCGATGCGGGCGCTCCAGCCCGTCACGGCGAGCGCAGGCGGATCGGCGAACGCCGCGAGCCACCGCTCGCGTTCGGCGCGCTCGTCCCCACCCGCCTGCGCGAGGGCGTCGAGCGGCGCGAAGCCCGCGCGCGCGAGTGCCACCTCGGCCTCCGCGACGCCGCGCTCGGCGAGCCACGCGCGCGCCTCGAGCGCCGTCGGCTGCGGCGCGACGAGACGCTGGCAGCGGCTCAACACCGTCGCCGGCAGCCTGCCCGGCTGCGCGGTCACGAGGATCAAGGATGTCCCCGCCGGCGGCTCCTCGAGCGTCTTCAGGAGCGCGTTGGCGGCCGATGCGTTCATCCGCTCGGCCGGATCGATCAGCGCGATGCGCGCGCCGCCACGGTGGCTCGTCACCTGCGACCACGCGGTGAGCTCGCGCACCGCATCGACCTCGATCCACTGCTGCGGCTTCGCGTTGCCTTCGTCGTCGATTGCCACCGGCTCGACGATGCGAAGGTCGGGGTGCTGGCCGGCGCGGACGTAGCGGCACCCGGGGCAATCGCCGCACGCCGAGCCGTCCGCTCGCGGGCGCTCGCAGAGGAGCGCCGCGGCGAACGTCTCTCCGAGCACACGCTTGCCGATTCCACGCCTTCCGGTGACGAGCAGCGCGTGCGGCCACGCGCTGCGTCGCGCGAGCCATTGTGCGACGATGCTACGCTGCCAGGGCAACACGTCGCTCATGCCGATGTGCAGATCATGCCGATGCGCAGATCGAGTCGACGATGCGCTGAAGCTCGGCGCGGATGTCGGCGACCGATCGCGACGCGTCGATCAGATGGAAGCGCGCCGGATCGGCGGCGGCGCGCGCGCGGTACGCGGCGCGAACGCGCTCGAAGAACGCATCGGGCTCGCGCTCGAACTTGTCGACGCTGCCGCCTTCGACGTGCGCGCGGCTCCTGCGCTCGCGCGAAACGTCCTCGGGCACGTCGAAGAGCAGCGTCACGTCGGGTGTCACGTCCCCGACGACTTCGCGCTCGAGTGCGTCGATGAGCGCGGCGGAAACGCCGTGGCCGCCGCCCTGATAGGCCCACGTCGCGTCGGTGTAGCGATCGCAGAGCACCCAGTCGCCGCGCGCGAGTGCCGGCGCGATCGTTCGCACGATGTGCTCGCGGCGCGCCGCGAACATCAGCAGCGTCTCGGTGTCGTGCTCCATGCGCTCGTTCAGCACGAGCTCGCGCAGCGCCTCGCCGACCGGCGTGCCACCCGGCTCGCGCGTGGTCACGACGCGCCTGCCGTGGGCGCGCAGGAAGCCGGCGATCGCCGGGACGTGGGTGCTCTTGCCGGCGCCGTCGATCCCTTCGAGGGTGACGAATCGTCCGCGCGCGGGCGCTGGGGTCGCAGTCGGCATCGGCAGATCGGACGCCGCTCCTGGGGCCTGTTAACGCTGTGTACGCAAGCCCTGGCGGCGAAGCTTCTGGTATTTTGACACGGCGCGATTGTGCATGATGAGCGTCTCCGAGAACTCGGAGCTTCCATCGCCGCGCGCGACGAAGTACAGGTACGGCGTCTGCGGCGGATCGAGCACGGCGTCGATCGATGCCTGTGACGCCAGCGCGATCGGCGTCGGCGGCAGGCCGTCGCGCGTGTAGGTGTTGTATGGGCCGTCGGTCTCGAGGTCGCGCTTCTTCAGATTGCCATCGAAGCCGGCGCCGAGGCCGTAGATCACCGACGGATCGGTCTGCAGGCGCATGCCGTGCCGCAGCCGGTTCACGAACACCGAGGCGATCAGCGGCAGGTCCGCCCTGCGCCCGCTCTCCTTCTCGACGATCGACGCGAGGATCAGCGCGTCGTAGGGTGTGGCGAAAGGCAATCCCGGCGCGCGCTCGCTCCACGCCGCGTCGAGCCGCCGCTGGAGCGCCCGGTGGGCGCGCTCGAGGAGCGCGATGTCGCTGCTTCCGGCCGGCATGAAATACGTGTCGGGAAAGAAGAGACCTTCCGGACTCGGCTCGGCTGCGCCGATGCGCGCAAGCAAGTCGGCGTCGGACATCCCGTCGAGCGCATGTGCGATGCGCGGAACCGCGTGCAGGTCGTCGCGCAACTGTGCGAACGTGATGCCGTCGACGATCGTCACGGCGATCTGCGTGACGTCGCCCTGGGTCAGCTTGGCGAGGAGCTGCGGCAGCGTGATGCCCTGCTCGATCTCGTAGCTGCCGGCCTTGATGCCGCGATCGACGCCGCGCCAGCGCGCGAGCCAGACGAGCGCCGCGGGACGCGCGAGCACGCCTTCGGTGCCGAGCGCATGCGCGACGCGGGCGAGCGTCGCCCCCGCCGGCACCTCGAATTCGTAGGGACTGTGCGGCAGCGGCAGCGGGCGCCGGTACGTCTCGACGCCGAATGTCAGCGCGACCGCGGCCGCGGCGATCGCGGCTACCGCGAAGAGCGCGATCGACAGCCTGAGCAGAGTGCGCGTACGCATTTTCAGGGGAGCGCCGATTATAATGGCCGGATGTCGACACCCGCGCGTCAGCGCAAGGCGCTTCCAGCACCGTGCGGGCGCGCGCGGCGCGGCTTCACGCTGATCGAGATCATGGTGGTGATCGTGATCCTCGGCGTGCTCGCGGCGCTGATCGTTCCAAGCGTCCTGTCGCGCACCGACGATGCGCGCATCGTCGCGGCGAAGACCGACATCGCCGCCATTCGCCAGGCGCTCAAGCTCTACAAGCTCGACAACCTCGCCTATCCGACACAAGCGCAGGGCTTGCCGGCGCTCGTGGTCAAGCCGGCCGATCCGCCGATTCCGCCGAACTGGAAGCCCGGCGGCTACCTCGAAAAGCTTCCCAACGATCCGTGGGGTCGCCCGTACCATTACCTCGACCCGGGCCTCAAGGGCGACGTCGACGTGTTCACCTACGGGGCCGACGGTCAACCCGGGGGCACCGGCGTCGACGCCGACATCGGCTCCTGGGATCTGTGAGCCCCGATGCTGCGTACGCGTCAGCGCGCGTTCACGCTGGTCGAGATGCTCGTCGTGATCGCGATCGTCGGCATCGCGACCGGCATCACGTTCGCGCTCGCAGCGGCTGATCCGCGCGACGTCGCGCTGCGCGAGGCGCGCGAGTTCGCCCGCGGCCTCGATTACGCGACGAAGAGTGCGCAGTGGCGCCACGAGCTTCTCGGCATCTCTGCCGACGGCGATCGCATCCGCTACTGGCGCCGTGACCCCGGCGGCACGCGCTGGCTCGAAGCCGACGACGAGAAGCTCTCGCGCTGGACGCTGCCGCAAGCGGTCGTCGCGCGCGCGCTCGACTACGCGGGCCGCCCGGTCGCCGCGGGCAGCGTGATCCCGCTGCGGCCGTCGGGACGCAACGAGCCCTTTGCCTTCGCGATCGATGCCGGGGACTGGCGTGCGCGGGTCGCGTCGGATCCGCTGAATCGCATCTCGATCACCGGCCCCACGCGTCGGTCGCCGTGACGATCCGGCGCGGCGCCCCCGTTTCGCGGAGCTTCCCCGGAGCGCGCCGCGGCTTCACGCTGATCGAAGTGCTGGTCGCACTGACGATTCTCGCCGTCGCGCTCGCCGCCGGCATGCGCGCGCTCGCGCAGAGCGCCGACGGAGCGACGACCTTGAAGCTGCGGACGCTCGCGCTGTGGGTGGCGCAGAACCGCCTCGCGATCGCTGAGCTCGAGCGCCCGTGGCCGGCGACCGGGGCACGCTCGGGCGCCGCGCACGAAGCGGGGGTTGCGTTCACCTGGCG
>DASVGI010000085.1:0-3528 GCA_036379595.1 Casimicrobiaceae bacterium
GTCGACGCGCTCGATAGCGAGCCCGGCGAGCACGCGACCGAGCGTCGCGAAGCGCGCGCGGACGAATGCGAAGCGCGGATCGCGAAAGGTCGCCGCGCATGCCGCGGCGTCAGGATCGCGGTCGAGCGCGACGAGGCGGCCGGTTGGAGCGAGCCGCGCGAGGATCGCGCGCGAGTGCCCGCCACGGCCGAACGTCGCATCGACATAGGTGCCGTCGTCGCGCGTGACGAGCGCCGCAACGCTCTCGGCGAGAAGCACCGGTACGTGATGGTCGTTGGGCATCGATCCATCGCAGCGTCAGAGACTGAAGCCGGCGAGGTCGGTGGGAAGCTCGGCGGGAAGCGCGATCGCCTGCGCGGTCTGCGCCTGCCAGCGCACGGCGTCCCACAGTTCGAGCTTCCTGCCCTGCCCGACCAGCACGACGTGCTTGTCGAGGGCGGCGTAACGGCGCAGCGCCGGCGGGACGAGGATGCGCCCCGCCGCGTCGATCTCGACGTCGTCGGCGTGACCGACGAGCAGACGCTGCAGCCGGCGCACGGTTTCGTTGAACGACGAGAACGACATCAACTGCTGCTGCAGCGGCTCCCATGCGAGGCGCGGAAAGATCAGGAGGCAGCCGCCCGGGTCGGCCGTGACGACGAGCTGACCGCGGCTGCCGTTGACGAGACCTTCGCGATGACGGGCGGGAATGGCGAGGCGGCCCTTGGCGTCGAGCGAGAGCTCGGTGACGCCGCGAAAGCCGATGCCGTCGGCGACGCCGTCCGTCGGGCTGGCACCGGTCGCGCGCTCGTTCCCACCGTGATCTGCTGCCGGACCGGCCGCCACCCCATCCTCCCACTTCGACCCACTTTTTCCCACCTGGCGGCACTATATCTGGTGCTCGAGCGCGAGGTCAACGTTTTTCCGATTGAATAACAAGGACTTATCGTACAAATGCAACAATCGAAAAGCGCCATGTAATGATGTACTTAGCGCAGTTTATGAAGGTAATTTCCCACCCTGGCCGGACGAACGGCCAAAAACCGGTACGATCGTTCGATATCGGCCGAAAATCGATGTCTCAGACGGCATCCGACTCGGCTCCGAGGTGTTGCAAATGCGCACCCGATGACGTTGGCATGAATCGGCGCATGCTTGGTCGCCGGCTCGACCTGCCGGTACACTCGATCGACCGATCACCGATGACGAATTCGATCGAGATCGGGGGCCTCGGCGCGCGCAATTGTGCGAATGCAGGCCCCGGACTCGTGATTGCGGAGGTTTCGATGCAACGCGCCACTGGCATCATGTTGGTTACGATCGCGGCAGCGATGCTGCTCGGCGGCTGCGCACTGCGTGGCACGCGCGACGACTACATGTACTCGCGGTCGAGCGACGGCCTGTGGGACGCCGACTACGGACTGATCGATTGGAATTTCCCGACTTCGCAGAATCAGCCTCCGCTCGAAGGCCCCAAGCGGCTGCGCCCCGATCGCACCGCGATCGGCGTGATCTGGGCAACGACCAATTCGTGGCCGTACTACTCGCGCGCGCAGCATTCCGAAGCGTCGGCGGGCGCGAGCGCGAAGGCCGATGAGTCCGCCGCGAAACCCGCAGCTGCATCCAACGGCACTGCGCCCTCGAAGGACGCTGTTGCCGCGAAGGACGCTGCGGCGGGTAATCCCGCTCCTGCTGCTGGCGGCGGCAACCACTAGCCACGCAGCACTCGCGGGCGCCGTCGAAGGCGCGCCCGCCGCACCAGCGACCACCGCGACCGTTCCGGCGCCGCACACTTCGGCGCCGCACACTTCGTCGCCCACCGACGCGGATGGCGACGCGCACGCGCTCGCCTATCGTGTCGTCGTCGACGCGCCCGAGAATCTGCGCGCCGTGCTCGCAACGAGCGTCGACCTCGTGCGCTGGCAGACCTATGCCGAGATGACGCCCGAGCTCTTCGCCGAGCTCGTGCGCGTGGCGCCCGACGAAGCGAAGGAAGCCGCGGCCACCGAGGGCTACTTCTCGGCGAAGGCGACCGTTTCGGTCGATCGTTCGAGCAAGCCCGTCGGCGTCACACTGAAGGTCGAAGCGGGTCCACCGACGCTCGTGCGCAACGTCGATATCGTCGTGACCGGACCCGCCGCGTCGAACGCCGATGCGCGCGCGACGATCGACGCGCTGCGCAGCGACTGGTCGCTGCCGCAAGGCAGCGCGTTCACGCAGGCGGCGTGGCAAAGCGCGAAGGCGCGCGCCGTTGCGATGATCACTGCCGGGCCCTGGGCAGCCGCGAAGATCACCGCGAGCGAAGCGCGCGTCGACCCGACGACCGACCGGGCCGATCTTTCGGTGACGATCGACAGCGGACCGCCGTTTCGCTTCGGCGCGCTCGACATCGGCGGTCTCAAACGCTATTCGCCCGAAATGGTCCGCCACTATGCGGGCTTCGCTCCCGGCGACCCGTGGTCGCGCAGCTCGCTCGACCAGTTCGTGCGCCGCCTCAACGGCACCGGCTATTTCGCGAGCGTGCAGGCGACGCTCGACAACGACCCCGCGCACGCCGCCGCGGCCCCGGTGCGCGTCGCGGTGATCGAGGCCCCGCCGCGCCGCGTCGAAGCCGGCGTCGGCTTCTCGACCGACACGGCGTTTCGCGGCAACCTTTCCTATCGCGACGTCGATTTCGCGTCGCGGGCGATCCAGATGCACATCGACGCACGGATCGAATCGAAGCTGCAGAGCGGCGCGATCCGCTTCGTGACGCCGCCGGCCGCGAACGGCTGGTCGACGTCGACGTTCGCGAACGTCGAGCGCACCGACATCGCCGGCCTCGTCACGCAAACCGGTTCCACGGGCGTGCGGATGATCTCGCTCGAAGAGCGCGACCAGTGGCAGTACGGCGCGGCACTGTACGAGGACGAGCAGCACCCGGCCGATGCCGAGGCGGTATCGTCGCATGCGCTTTACGTCGACCTGCAGCGCATCTGGCGACGCGTCGACGACCTCACGTCGCCGACGCGCGGCTACAGCGTGCTGCTCGGGGCCGGGGCAGGCGTTCCCGGCGTGTCGACGCGCGCGTTCGAGCGCGTCGTCGGGCACGTCGCCGCCTGGTGGCCGATCGACCGCAACTGGTCGGCCTACTTTCGCGCCGAAGGCGGAGCAGTGCTCGCGGCGAGCCGCGACGGCATTCCGTCGACGCTCCTGTTTCGTACCGGCGGCGACACCACGGTGCGCGGCTACGCGTTCGACAGCCTCGGCGTGCACGAGGGTAACGCGATCGTGCCGGGCCGCTACTACGGCGTCGCGAGCGTCGAGCTGACGCGCTGGCTCAATCCGACGCTCGGCATCGCGACGTTCGTCGATACGGGTAACGCATTCGATCGCATGGCGGACTTCCGCGCGGCGATCGGCTACGGAATCGGCGCGCGCGTGCGCACGCCGATCGGCCCGTTCCGCCTCGACCTCGCGTACGGCGAGCAATCGAAGCAGCTGCGCCTGCACTTCTCGGTCGGGCTCACGTTCTGATGCGCAAGGCGTTCCTCGTCGTACTGGCACTCG
>DASVGI010000086.1:0-19097 GCA_036379595.1 Casimicrobiaceae bacterium
GAACGTGTCGGGGTGGACGTTGCCCAGGTTGTCGATGTTCGCGACGTTGACACCGGATGAGTTGCCACCCCATTGCGCAAGCTTGCCTTCCAGATGCGCGACGCGTTCCGGGAATCGCGCTCGCATCCATTGCAGCAGGTAGACGCCGTCGGCGTCGTTGTTGCCGGTGACGAACTCCTTCGGCCGGCCTTTCGTCAGGTGCCACCAGCAGGTCTCGAACAGGAGATCCATCGCGCGCCGCGTTGTTGCGAGCGCGGCATCGGTGCGCCGATTGACGTCGCCGCGTCCGGCGTAGTTGAGGTGCGAGAGGTAGAAGCGGTCGATCGCCTCATCGTCGAGCAACGCGAGGAGCGCCGGAAGGTCGACCGCGTTCTCCTGCGTCAGCGTGAAGCGCACCCCGACCCGCACTCCGGCATCGCGAAGAAGCCGCAATGCCGCGAGCGACGCGTCGAACGCACCCTCCTTTCGCCGGAAGCGGTCGTGCGTCGCACGCCTGCCGTCCAGGCTGATGCCGACGTAGTCGTAGCCGACCTCGGCGATCCGTGCCGCGACGCCGGCGTCGATCAGCGTGCCGTTCGTCGACAGCCCGACGAAAAAGCCCATCGCTTTCGCGCGCCGCGAGATCGTGAAAATGTCCGGATGGAGCAGCGGCTCGCCGCCCGAGAGGATCAGCGCGGGGACGCGAAAGGCGGCGAGGTCGTCCATCGTGCGGAAGATCTCGGGTGTCGTGAGCTCGCCGGGGAAATCGACGTCGGCGGAGATCGAGTAGCAGTGGCGGCAGGTGAGGTTGCAGCGCCGGACCAGATTCCAGATGACGACGGGGCCGACCGGCGCGACGGGACCGGCCGGCGCGCGTCGCGGCGCGTCCTGCGACGGACCGCGGATCTCCTGCATGAAGCGCGTGATGCGAAACATCGCTCGATCTCCTCAGGGTCGGTTGACGCTATGCCTGATCGGGAAGGCGCAGCCCGGTCTTCTTCAGGATCCGCGTGCTGTAGAGGATCTCGTGCCCCCGTGCAGCGTCCCCGAGAATCCCGGCGATCGCCGCGACGCTCGCCGCAACTTCGCCGCGGTCGCGCCCGTGCACCATCGCGAACAGGTTGTAGCGCCACTCCGGCAGATGGCGCGGGCGCCGGTAGCAGTGCGAGACGGCGGTCAGCGCACCCACCTTGGCGCCAAGCGCGTCGACGCGCGCGTCGTCGACATCCCAGACGGTCATCCCGTTCGCGAGCCAGCCGAGTGCGTAGTGATTCGGCACCGCGCCGATGCGGCGGATGCGCCCGTCGGCGAGCATCGCTCGCACCCGCTCGCGCACCGTGTCGGGCGCGATTCCGAGGCAGAGCGCGATCGCATCGTACGGCGCCGGTTCGAGCGGAAGACCGGCCTGCAGCGCACGCACGATCGCGCGATCGACCGGGTCGACGGTTGGATCTGTGCCGCCGCTCCGCGTCGCGTCACGATCCCGCGTCGCGTACGCGCCCGACGCCGCTGTCGCAGCGCGCAAGCTCATTGTGCGACTCCGAGTGCGAGGCCGACGTAGTACTCGCGCTCCTTCGGAAACGTCAGCACGGCAAGCCCGGTTTGCGCCTCGATCGCATCGACGACCGCGCGCGCGCCGTCGGCAGTCGCCGTCGCGAGCACGAACCACATGTTGAGGCGATGCTCGCGCGCGTAGTTGTGCGCGACCTCCGGAAACGCGTTGACGACTGCGGCCACCGCGTCGAAGCGCTCGCCGGGAACGCTCATCGCCGCAAGCGTGAACGCGCCGCCCATCCGCTCGACCTGGAAGAGCGGGCCGAAGCGGGTCAGCGTTCCGTCGTCGAGCAGGCGGCCGATGCGCGCGATGAGCTCGTCCTCGCTCGTGCCGAGCGACCGGGCGGCGACGAGGAAAGGACGCTCGCAGACCGGGAAGCCCTGCTGCAGGCGCTCGACGATCGCGCGGTCCATCTCATCCATCGACCACTGCCTCGAACGTTCGCGCGCCGCACTGCTTGAACGCGGTACGCGAGAAGAGACGAAGGTGCGGGTAGCGATCGAGGCGGCAGCGTGCGCCGATCGCGTCGAGCTCGGCGTCGACCTCCGCGCGAACGCGTCCGTGCACGACGCAGTAGAGGTTGTACGGCCACGCCGGTCGCGCACGCGCGCGCGCATAGGCGAGGTTCACCGCCGCCTCGCACGCGAGCCGGCGGCCCGCGGCATCGAGCTCGTCGTCGGGAACATCCCACACGGCCATCGCATTCGCCTCGTAGCCGAGCGCGCGATGGCGCACGATCACGCCGAGCCGGCGCAGCGTGCCGTCGTCGAGCCAGCGCGAAAGCTGCGCGAGAACGTCGTCCTCACCCCCGGCTGCCGGAAGTCCGGCGCGGCGCGCGAGGCTCGCATACGGCCGCGACACGAGCGGCAGGCCCGGCTGCAGCGCGGCGGCGATCGCCCGCTCCCGTGCGTCGAGGGGTGCCGGCGTCGGCAGCCGTGACGGCGCCGGCGCACGATGCGCGCGCGTACGCGCGCCGGGATCGGCGCGGCGATCGACGCCATGATCGACGCCGAGATCGAAGCCGAGGTCGATGTGAAATTCGCGCTCGAGCGGAAGCGCAAGCGTCTCGCAGCCGGTCTCACGCTTAAGCCGCGCGACGAGCGCGGCGAGCGCCGCACGATCGGCAGCGTGCACGACGAGCCAGAGATTGAAGCGGTGCTCGCGCTCGTAGCTGTGGTTGACGCCGGGCCAGCGGCCAACGCGCTCCGCGACGGCGGCAAGCGATGTCGGCGGCACGGCGATCGCGACGAGCGTGCTCGCGCCGAGGCTCCCGGCACGGAACACGCCGCCGACGCGGCTCACGACGCCGTCGGCGACGAGGCGCGCGAGCGCTTCCAGTACGCTCGATTCGCTGACCCCGAGCGCGCGGCCAATCGCCGCATACGGCGCGGGCTCGAGCGGAAAGTCGCGCTGGAACGCGCCGACGAGCCGCGAATCCAGCGTCGGCGCATCCATCAGAAGCCGATCCGCGCGGCGCGGCTCGTGAAGAAGATGCCGCTCGGCGCCGGCGCGGGAAGCGTCGCGACGCGTGCGAGGGTGCGCGTGTCGTAGACGAGCACGCGATCGTCGTCGCGCGAGGACATCCAGACGGCTTCGCCGCGCGGCGTGAATTCGAGATGAAGGATCGCGCGACCGGGAGCAAGCGTGTGCGCGACGCGACGCGTCTCGGCATCGATCACCTGCACGAGGCCGTTGTCGGGAAGCGCGAAGGTGACCCAGATCTCGCGTCCGTCGGGGCGCGCGATCACGAACACCGGCTGCCCGGCGACCGGGATTTCCGCGATCGGGTGCCAGTCGCGCGTGTCGACGGCGAGCACGGCGTGGTGGCCGACCGCAGGCAGCCACGCGACGTCGCCGGCGATCGCCCATCCGCGCAGGTGCGGCATCTTGTAGACGGGAAGGCGCTCCTCGCCGCGGCCGTAGCCGTCGAGAATCCGCCGCGCGCCGCGCTCCGGATGCCACAGGTCGACGAGCACGAGCCCATCCTCGCCGAACAATCCGGCGATGTAGTAGCGCCCGTCCGGCGTGACGAGGCCGTCGTAAGGCTGCTTGCCGACGTTGCGGATCCGCTGAATGCGCGGAGCGTGCGGATCGGCGAGATCGGCGATCCAGATCTCGCCCGCGTCGAAGAGGCTGAACACGAGCCGGTTCCCCGGCGCGTCGGCGAGCCCGACGACCTTCGAGCGCGCGCCGTCGGCGCCGTAGACCGCTGGAATGTCGGCGACGGGCTCGAGCGACTCCGCGCGAAACACGCGAACCCCTCCCGGCGCATAGTTCTGCGCCGCGACGAGCGAGCCATCCTGGGTGATCGCACCGCCGATCGAATTGCCGGCCTGCGCGATCCGCGCAACGACGTGGCGGGTCAGGAGATCCACGCGGCTCAACGCGCCGTCGCGTCCGAAGACGTACGCGTAGCGCCCGTCGCGCGAATAGACGACCGAAGCGTGCGAGAGGTCGCCGAGCCCGTCGACCTCGCCGAGGCTCGCACGCGCCGACGTGTCGATCACTTCGAGCGCGCCCTTCTCGCGCAGCACGACGACGCCGAGGTCGCCGGTGCCGCGCGGCTCGATTTGCGCGCAGCCGGCTGCAACGAGCACCGTCGCGGCGACGATCGCTGCGGTGCGCGCGCCGAGGCTCATGCGCCCGTCGCGCGTCTGTCGCACGGCGCTAGCGCGCACGCTCGTCTCCGTCGCGCAGCCTCGCCGCGAGCCACGCTGCTTCGCTGTCCGACAGGAACGGCCGCCACGGCGGCATCGCCGTGCCGGGACGTCCGTCGACGATCGTCGCCGCGAGAACGGCTTCGGACTTGCCGCGAAGCGCGTCGCGCGTGAGTGGCGGCCCCAGCCCGCCGGTGAGGTGCATGCCGTGGCAGGCGCCGCAATCGCGGTAGAGCAGGTGCAGGAGCTCGCGCTCGCGCTCGGCTGACGGCGGCGCGACCGCCGCAACGTCGCGCGTGATCACGTCGCCGCGGATCGCGACGGCGCCGTTTCCGGCCGCCGCCGCGCTGTGTTGTGCCGAGGCGATCGGGCCGATCACGAGCATGGCGCCGAGAGAAAGCGCGCCGACCGCGCTTCGCCGCGCCATCACCAGCCCCCGGCCCCGTCGCCCGCGTCTCGCCGCCGCCCCGCGCTAATAGACGTCGTGCTGCGTGTTGTGGACGTTGAACTTTCCGGTCGGCGTCACGAGCCGCGGGTCGCGGATCACCGCCTTCAGCTTGCGCGTACGGTCGTCGACGACGACGATCGCCGAGCGCTGCTCCTTGCCGTTCCACACCGAGAACCACACCTCGTCACCCGCACGGTTGTACTCGGGCTGCACGACGCGCTTCGCGCCTTCGCCGACGTCCGCCCATTCGGCGATCGGCAGCACCTCGTAGCCCTTTTCGAGGTGCGCGATGTCGAAGACGGCGACCGACTGGCTGATCTTCGCGTCGGGGTTGAGCGCGGTGTCGACCCACAGGTTCTTCGACGTCGGATGCGTCTTGATGAACAGCGATCCGCCGCCCTGGCCTTTCAGCACGCGGACGACCTTCCACGCGTTCGCCTTGTGCTTCTCGGGGTCGGTGCCGATCACCGTGATCTCGTCGTCGCCGAGATCGCCGGTCGCCCAGACCGGGCCGAACTTCGGGTCGACGAAATTCGCTCCGCGCCCCGGGTGCGGCGTCTTGCCGACGTCGACGAGCGCTGCCAGCTTGTCTTCCTTCGTGTCGACGACGGCGATCTTGTTCGACGCGTTGGCGGCGACGAGGAAGTAGCGTCCGGTCGAGTCGAAGCCGCCGTCATGGAGGAAACGCGCCGAGTCGATCGTCGTCACCTTGAGGTTGTTGAGGTCCCTGTAGTTGACGAGATTGATCTTCCCCGTTTCCTTGGCGTTGATAATGAACTCGGGGTGGTAATGCGATGCGACGATCGACGCGACGCGCGGCTCGGGGTGATATTCCTCGGGAGCGATCGTCATCCCGCGCGTCGAAACGATCTTCAATGGCTTCAGCGAAGCGCCTTCCATGATGACGTACTGCGGAGGCCAGTACGAGCCGGCGACCGCGTAGCGGTCCTCGTAGCCCTTGTACTTCGAAGTCTCGACCGAGCGCGCCTCGAGTCCGATGCGGATCTCGGCGACCCTGTCCGGCTGCTTCATCCAGAGATCGATGAGATCGACCCTGGCGTCGCGGCCGATCACGTAGAGATAGCGGCCCGACGCGGACAGGCGCGAAATGTGCACCGCATATCCGGTCTTGATGACGTTGATGATCTTCTTCGAGTCGCCGTCGATCAGCGCGACCTCGCCGGCGTCGCGCAGCGTGACCGAGAAGAGGTTCTCGATGTTGTACGAATTCATCTTGCGCTGCGGGCGCTGCGCCGGCGGAACGATCTCCTTCCACGACGCTTCCATTTCCTTCAAGCCATATTCGGGCGGAGTCGGAGGCGTCTGCTGGACGTAGCGCGCCATCAGGTCCACTTCGGAAGCGGTGAGCTGGCCCGAGCTTCCCCAGTTGGGCATCCCGGCCGGCGAGCCATAGCCGATGAAGACCTTCAGATATTCGGTTCCCTTCGCGACCGTGATGTCGGGAGTGAGCGGTTTGCCCGTTGCTCCCTTGCGCAGCACGCCGTGGCAGCCGGCGCAGCGCTCGAAGTAGATCTGCTTGCCCTTCTCGAATTCGGCCGCCGTCATCGGCGGTGCCTTCGGATTGATGTCCTGGTGCATCGGCTCGGTCGCGAGTGGCGAGCTCCCGGCACCCTCGTATTGCATCAGCGGCTGACCCTGGTGGCCAGGCTCGGCCTCACCCGCTCCCTTGCCGGCGGGTGCGGTCTGCGGCGCCGGCGCCGGCGCCGCCGGTGCGGCGGGTGTCGCCGACGGTGCGGACGAAGGCGCTGGCGCAGGCTTCTCGGCGTCGGCTGCCGAGGCTGCGAGCGGAATCGGGGCAAGTGCGGCAACGAACAGCGTGCGAACGAGCATCGAGCGCGTGGTCACGACATGGACTCCCTGGGCTTGATTGAACGAATCGGTCGACGTCATCGCGCGGAGCTTCACCGATCGACGCACGCGCTCCTTTGACGAAGGTCAACATTGGTACGTGGCGGCTGAATACGATGCACGAGGATCGAGGGACGAGGGACGAGGGACGAGGGACGAGGGGCGAGGGACGAGGATTGGGGAGAGAGGATTGAGGATTGAGGATTGAGGAGCGGGGATTGGGGAGCGACTGTGGCCATCGCGTCGGAACGCGCAGTGGATCGGTCGCGCTCGTCGGCGCAGGTCCAGGCGACCCCGAGCTCCTGACGCTGAAGGCGCTGCGCCTGATCCGGCGCGCCGACGTGATCGTGCACGACCGCCTCGTCGCGCGCGAGGTGCTGGCCCTCGCACGACCGCGCGCGGTCCTCGTCGACGTCGGCAAGGCGGCGAGCCGGCACACGATGCCGCAGGCGGCGATCAGCGCGCTTCTCGTGCGCCTCGCGCGGGAAGGTCGCCGCGTCGTGCGCTTGAAGGGAGGCGATCCGTTCGTCTTCGGCCGTGGCGGCGAGGAGATCGAGGCGCTCGCAAACGCGCGCGTCGACTACGAGGTCGTGCCGGGCATCACGGCCGCGAACGGAATTGCAGCGAGCACCGGCATCCCGCTCACGCATCGTGAGCACGCGCACGCGCTGATGTTCGCGACCGGTCACCTGAAGGACGGCGAGCCCGACCTCGACTGGGTGGCGCTCGCGCGGCCCCACCAGACGCTGGTGATCTACATGGGTCTCGGGGCGCTCGCGACCGTCTGCCGGGAGCTCGTCGTGCACGGATTGGCGCCGTCGACCCCGGCCGCGGTCGTCGCCGAAGGGACCACACCGCGCGAGCGCGTCGTCGTCGGCACTCTTGCGACGCTCGCCGCGCGCACCGCGTCGGCTGCGCTCGAACCACCGACGCTGATCATCGTCGGCGAAGTCGTCGCACTGCGGCGAGCCTGCGCGGCGGCGTCGACGCGCGCCGCAGCCTTTACCGTGGCCGCAGCCTCTACCATGGCCGCAGACTTTGCCGTGGCCGCCGACTGACGTCGAGCGGCCCGGCTTCGGCGCGCGGCCCGGCTTCGACGTACGGAACAGCGTCAGTCAGTCGCGCTGTCGCGCCTGACCGCGTACATGCAGCAGGCGAGCTCGTTCAGGATCGCGCGCGGAATCGGCAGCGCCCCGGCGAGCACGTCGGCGGTCCAGGCTGCGATCGCCGCGGGACTGCCGGGTGCCGGAAGCGGCGCGTGCGGCCGCTCCGGCGCACGCGCTTCGAACAGCACGGTGACTGTACCGCGTCGGAAGCACTCGATCCGCGGCGGACGTCGCGGATCCGCGAACGGCTCGCCGCCGGTCGCGCGCAGGAGCAGCGCATCGGCGGCAGTTGCGGCGAGATGGGTGCGCAGCGACGCCAGCGTGCAGCCATCGGTGGCTCCGACGATGCGCACTCCCGCGCCGCCGAACGGATCGACGAGCGCCGCGAGACGGCACGCGCCGACCCCCGATCGAAGCTCAGCCTGCGTCGGGTCGAGCAGCGTCGGATCGAGCAGCGTCGGATCGAGCAGCGTCGGGTCGAGCAGCGCGGCGTCGATGTACACGAGGCGCCCCGACGCCAGGCGGTCGTCGGCGAGTGCCAGCGACCTCGTCGGCGCGATCGCGAGCTCGCGCAGCACCTCCCACGTCGCCGTGCCGCCGCGCCGCTCGCGCTCGCCAGTCGGGCCGTGCACGAGCACCGGCACGCCGTAGCGCTCGAGAAGCAGCGCAAGAAGGGGAGTCAGGTTCGGGCATGCGCGCGGCCTCGCGTAGCTCGCGATCACCACCGGTCGCGGACCGTCGGCACGCACTGACAGGCACTGCCCCGGCGCCGCGATCCTTTCGACCTCTGCCTCGACCGCTCGCATCATCCCGGCCATTCTCGAAACGCGGGGCGACGTCGCGCATTGATACGCATCAAGCGCCGGCCGCCCCCATTTCTTTGATGCGCATCAATGGCGCCGACAGCGCGGATCTTTAGTGTCGCTTCCATCGGTTTTCCGACACAACCGATCCGGTCGCGAGGCCGGGCGAAGCGCGAACGCAGCGCAAGGAGCACAACGATGGCCGCACCCCAGACGATCCGACCTGACGACGATGTCGACGAGCCGATGCCGGCGATGCAGCAGCTCCTCGACAACCCGTTCCTGCTGCTGTTCATCGGCATCGCGATGCCGACGGTGCTCTACATCGTCTGGGGCGTGATGGAGATCGTCGGCATACCCGTCGCCAAGTGAGTGCCGCGTTTCAGGGGAGGAAACCGCGATGAGCGCGATTGAACCGCCGGTTGCCCGTGTCTGGTGGAGGCAGCCGCTCGACCGCGTCGAAGGCACGTGGATCGCAATCGCCTTCGTGTGGTGCATGGTGATGTTCTTCATGATGCCGTACTGGCACGTGTACGGGAAGCAGAACCTCTCCAACGAGTCGTACCGGCAGACGCCCGAGCGCTATCAGCAGAAGACGCAGGAGATCGTCGACAAGTACACGGTCCGAACCGAGACCGACCTCAAGATCCCGGTCGTGCATCCGCCAGCGGGAAGCGACGTCTACCTGATCGCGCGCCTGTGGCAATGGTGGCCGATGCTCGAGCTCGAGGAAGGGCGCACGTATCGGCTGCATCTGATGTCGATGGACTGGCTGCACGGGTTCTCGCTGCAGCCCGAGAACATCAACGTCGAGGTCCACCCCGGCTACGAGCACATCATCACGCTGACGCCGACGCAGGCCGGGACCTATTCGATCTTCTGCAACGAGTACTGCGGCATCAATCACCACACGATGGCGAGCCGCCTCTATGTCGTGAAGCGATAAGGGGACTTCATGGCGATCAACCGGAAATTCCGCACCTGCCCGACGACCGGGCTCGTCTTCCATGAGCAGGCCGAGCGGCTGATCCGCTGGAACGCCGTGGCCGGCGTCGTCTCGCTGCTCGTCGGCGGCGTGCTCGCGCTCCTCGTGATGCTGACCCGCTGGCCGGCGGTGCACCTGCTTCCCGCCGATTGGTTCTATCTCGTGCTGACCGCGCACGGCCTCGACATGCTCGTGTTCTGGATCATCTTCTTCGAGATCGCGGTCCTGTACTTCTGCGGCGCCGTGCTGCTGCGCTGCCGCATCGCGGCGCCGCGCTGGGCATGGCTCGGCTTCGCATTGATGGTGATCGGCGCCGTCACCAACAACGTCGCGGTGTTCCGCGGCGACTCGAGCGTGATGTTCACGTCGTACGCGCCGATGGGCGCGCACCCGGCGTTCTACCTCGGGCTCATCCTCTTCGCCGTCGGTGCGCTGCTCGGATGCTTCGTGTTCCTCGGGACCCTGGTCGTCGCGAAGAGCGAGGGCACGTACAACGGCTCGCTGCCGCTCGTGACCTTCGGCGCGGTGACCGCCTGCATCATCGCGGTGTTCACGATCGCGTCGGGCGCGATCATCCTGATTCCGACGTTCCTGTGGTCGATCGGCCTCGTCAGCCACATCGACTCGCTGATGTACCGGACCGTCTGGTGGGCCTTCGGTCACAGCTCGCAGCAGATCAACGTCGCGGCGCACGTGTCGATCTGGTACGCGATCGCGGCAATCGTGTTCGGCGCGAAGGCGCTCTCGGAGCGGGTCTCGCGCACCGCGTTCCTGCTCTACATCTGCTTCCTGCAGCTCGCGTCGGCGCACCACCTGCTCGCCGATCCGGGGCTGACGTCGAACTGGAAGATCTTCAACACCAGCTACGCGATGTACCTCGCCGTGCTCGCGTCGATGGTCCACGGGCTCACCGTGCCGGGCGCGATCGAAGTCGCGCAGCGCGAGAAGGGCTACAACCGCGGCCTGTTCGAATGGCTGCGCAAGGCGCCGTGGGGCAACCCGGTGTTCTCGGGGATGTTCATCTCGCTGGTCGGTTTCGGCTTCCTCGGCGGCATCTCGGGCGTGATGATGGGCACCGAGCAGTTGAACCTCATCATCCACAACACGATCTACGTCCCCGGTCACTTCCACGCGACCGTCGTCGTCGGCACGACACTCGCATTCATGTCGATGACCTACTTCCTGATCCCGGTGCTGTTCCGTCGCGAGCTGATGTTCCCGCGGCTCGCCAGGTGGCAGCCGTATCTGTTCGGCCTCGGGATGAGCTCGTTTGCGCTCTTCATGATGGGCGCGGGCACGCTCGGCGTGCCGCGCCGGCACTGGGACATCACGTTCGCCGGCAACGCGCTCGGCTACGAGTTCCCGGGCACTGCGTACCTGATGATGGGCATCATGGCGCTCTCCGGCCTCGTGGCGATCATCGGCGGCATCGCCTTCCTGCTGATCACCGTCGGCAGCGTGTTCTTCGGCAAGCGCATCGGCGGATCGGAGTGGAAGACGCTCACCGTTCGCGAGGGCCGTGCCGCGCCACCCGCGCCGCAGCCGGTCGCGGCGGCGATCACCGGTCACGGCAACATCGGCATCGCCGGCTTCGTCGCTCCCGGAACCTTCACGCTGGCGCTGGTGTTCCTCACCGCGTTCGTCCTCTACTACTTCGTGAATTGGAAATACCTGTCGACGCTCTGGCCGTTGTCGTAGCCCCGCCCTCCGACGCACTCCGCTGCCGCCGCGCTTATCGGACCGCCGATTCCGCATCGCGCGGGCGCAGCGGCGAGCGGCGCCGCGCGATCACCCTCCTGTCGACGCTGGCGCTCGCCGCTGCCTTCGCGGGCGCGGGCGCCGCCACGACTCCGGGATCCTCTTATGCCCGCGGCGACGCGCTGGCGCCGGCGCTCGACCGCGATGCGCCGGTGCTGGCGCTCGACCGCGATGCGGCGCTGCGCGCGAGCGCCAGGGCCATCGGCGCAACCCCTGCGAATTACGTCCTCACCACCGGTGCCGGGCAGCGGCTGCGCCTCGCCGATCTGCGCGGCAAGCCGCTCGTCGTGCAGTTCGTCTATACCGGGTGCACGCAGGTGTGCCCGCCGGCGACCGCGTTCCTCGCCGGTGCCGTCGCCGAAGCGCGGAGCGCCATCGGCCGCGACGGCTTCAACGTTCTGACGATCGGCTTCAACCTGCCCTTCGACAACCCGCCGGCGATGCGCGCCTTCGCGCGCGCGCAGGGCATCGATCAGCCCGGTTGGATCGCCGCGAGCCCCGAGCGCGACGACGTCGCGGCGCTCACCCGCGACTTCGGCTTCAGTTACGTCGCGACGCCGGCGGGCTTCGACCACATCGCGCAGGTGACGATCGTCGATGCGAACGGCCGCATCGTCGATCAGGTCTACGGCGACTCGTTCGCGCTGCCGATGCTGATCGGGCCGCTGAAGGCGCTCGCCTCCGGCGCGCCGATGCCCCCGGCCAGCGGAATCACAGCGGTGGTCGAGCGCGTGCGCCTGTGGTGCACCGTCTACGACCCCGCAACCGGGCGCTACCGCCTCGACTACAGTCTGATCATCGAGCTCGTCGCCGGCGCGACGATCCTCGGCGGCACGCTCATCTACCTCGCGAGCGGCTACCGCCGCCGCCGCGGTTGACCGACGACCGAGGCGTCGCCATGGTGCTGAAGCTCGTCCAGCGCGCCGGTCAGCGGGTCTTCATGGCCGTCGAGCGCGTGTTCAATCACGCATTCGGCGAGGAGAACAACCCGTTCTATCACCTCGGCGCGCTCGCCTATTTCCAGCTGTGGATCGTCGTCGCGAGCGGTCTCTACCTCTATATCTTCTTCCGCACCGGCGTCGAGGAGGCCTACACGTCGGTCGAGCAGCTCACGCACGGACAGTGGTACGCGGGCGGCATCCTGCGCAGCCTCCATCGCTACGCGTCGGACGGCATGGTGCTCTCGATGCTGCTCCACGTCGTGCGCCACTTCACCTTCGATCATTACCGCGGCTTCCGCTGGTTCTCGTGGATCTCGGGGATCGTCGTGCTGTGGCTCGTCTACGTGTCGGGGATCAACGGCTTCATGCTGCCGTGGGACCGGCTCGCGCAGCATGTAACAGTCAGCAGCGCCGAATGGCTCG
The DNA here is from genome assembly GCA_036379595.1 of Casimicrobiaceae bacterium. Lineage (GTDB taxonomy): Bacteria > Pseudomonadota > Gammaproteobacteria > Burkholderiales > Casimicrobiaceae > VBCG01. Next base: position 12,525 of record DASVGI010000086.1, read on the forward strand.
ACCGCCTGCCGATCTTCAACGGAACGCTGTCGCGCAATTTTCTGTACCCGGGCGCCGTCGGCGACCGCCTGTTCTCGCTCCTGTCGTTCCTGCACATCGGCTTTCCGCTCGGCGTGCTCGCCGTGCTGTGGATCCACACGCAGCGCGTGCCCGGCGCCAGGACGCAGCCGCCACGACCGCTGATGGCCTGGCTCCTGGGATCGATGGTCGTGCTCTCGCTCGTCAAGCCGGTCGTGAGCCAGGGCCCTGCCGATCTCGCGACGGTGCCGCAGAAGATCGGCCTCGACTGGTTCTACCTCCCCGTGTTTCCGCTGTTCGACCGCTGGGCACTCGGGGCGGTGTGGCTCCTCGTCGCCGGCGGAACGCTCGTGATCGCGCTGCTCCCGTGGCTCCCGCCGCGACGCGCTTCGCGCGAGGACGTGCGGCGGTTGATGATCCAGCCGGACAACCGCATCGTCGCGTCGCGCCCCGGCGAGACGCTGCTCGAATCGGCGCTTCGCGAGGAGATCGACTTTCCGTTCGAGTGCCGCAACGGCGGCTGTGGCGAGTGCAAGTGCACGATCGTCTCCGGTCGGGTCGACTACGGCAGCTATCAGGAGGACGTGCTGTCCGCCGACGAGCGCGCGCACGGCAAAGCGCTCGCCTGCTGCGCGACGCCGCTCACCAACGTCGTGCTCGAGTACGTGCCGCGCTCGGCGCCCGGCGGCATCCCGATCAGGCGCTTCCGCGCGCACGTCGAGTCGATGGAGCTCCTCACCGATGACGTGATGCGCGTTCGCCTGGCACTCGCCGACGGCGCGAAGCTCGCGTTTCGCGCCGGGCAGTACGTCAACATCGTGCTTCCCGACGGCGAGCGCAGGAGCTTCTCGTTCGCGACGGCGCCGCACGTCGGCGGACCGATCGAGCTGCAGATCCGGCGCATCGAAGGCGGGCGCTACACGAGTCACGTGTTCACGCGGATGAAGCCCGGTGACGAAGTCGATCTCGAGGGCCCGCTCGGGTCGTTCCATCTGCGCGAGGACAGCGACAAGCCGATGATCTTCGTCGCCGGCGCGACCGGCTTCGCTCCGGTGAAGAGCATGCTCGAGCACGCGTTCCACGCCGGCGTGAAGCGGCCGATGCTGCTCTACTGGGGCGTGCGCTCGCGCAAGGATCTCTACCTCGCCGACCTGCCGCGTCGCTGGGAAGCCGAGCATCCGAACTTCCGTTTCGTCCCCGTGCTCTCGGAGCCGCGCCCCGAGGATCACTGGACCGGGCGCACCGGGCTCGTCCACGAAGCGATCCTCGCCGACTACCCCGACCTTTCCGCGCACCAGATCTATGCCTGCGGCTCGACGGCGATGGTCGAGGCCGCGCACCCGGCCTTTGTCGCGCGCGGACTCAAAGAGGACGACTGCTTCGCCGACGCGTTCCGCCTCGCTGCGCATCGGCCGCGGGCGCTGCGCGGAGCCGAAGTCGTGAGTCTCGGAGGCCGGTCGTCGTGAAGCGCGCGCTTCGCATCGTTTCGCAGGCGGTGCTCTACGCCGCGTTCGTCGCAGTGATCGGCTATTTCTCGACGTCGCCTGCCTACGTTCACCTGGCGCCCGGCGAGGCCGTCGTCAAGCTCTCGCTCAGCCACGCCGGCGAGCGCAAGGAGGCGTGCCGGACGCGAACCGAGGAGGAGCTCGCCAAGCTCGCCCCGAACATGCGCTCGCCGACCGTGTGTCCACGCGAGCGCGTTCCGGTCCGCGTCGTCGTCGCGATCGACGGTGCGACGCTGTTCGACGTCGTCGCGCCGCCGACCGGGCTCGCGAAGGACGGCGCGTCGAACGTCTACCGAAGCGTCACGATCGCTGCCGGGCGGCATCACGTGCATGCCGAGCTCGCCGATGCGCCGGGTGGACGCGTGACCTTTTCGGCGAACACCGACGTCGATCTCGCCCCCGGGCGCCTGCTCGTCATCGATTTCAGCCCGGCGGATGGCGGCTTCCTGTTCCGGAGCTGACCGATGCAAAGAACGCTCGCCGCGGTGCTCGCCGGCGTCGAAGGCGGATTCGACCGCGCCTTCGGGCAGGCCGGGAACCCGTGGCGTCACCTCGGCAGCCTCGCGTTCCTGCTGTTCGTCGTCGCTGCGGTGACCGGGATCATCGTCTACGCCGCTTACGACACGAGCGTCGACGGCGCATGGCGCTCGGTCGAAGCGATGAGCGCCGGAGCTCCGGTGGGGCTCGCGCTCATGCGGAGCCTCCACCGCTATGCGTCGGACGCGATGGTCGTGGTCGTCGTCGCGCACCTCGGCCGCGAATGGCTGCGCGGTCACGCCACGGGTTTTCGCTGGTTCTCGTGGCTCTCGGGAGTTCCGCTCGTGTGGCTCGTCTATGCGTCGGGCATCGGCGGCTACTGGCTGCCGTTCGATCGACTCGCGCAGTTGAGCCTCACCGCAACCACCGAGTGGCTCGATGCGCTGCCGCTCTTCGGTGAGCCGCTTGCGCGCAACTTTGCCGGCGCGCAATACGTGCCCGACCGGCTGCTCTCGCTGCTGATGTTCCTCCACATCGGCATCCCGCTGGCACTCTTCGCCGGCATGGGCGTGCACCTCCTGCGGCTGACGCGGCCGAAGAGCATGCCGCCGGCGGCGATCGCCGCGGCAACCTGCGCAGCGCTCGTCGTCCTCGGACTCGTCCATCCGGCGCGACTGCAGCCGCCGGCCGATTTCGCGCAGGAGCCGATCTCGCTCGCGTTCGACTGGCCGTACCTGTTCGTGCACGCGCTCCAGTACCGGTTTTCGCCGCAGGCGCTGTGGATCGCAGTCGGCGCATCGACTCTCGTCCTCGCACTCCTGCCGTGGATGACGCGCACGCCGCGAGCCGCCGCCGCCGTGGTCGATCTCGCCAACTGCAACGGTTGCGGCCGCTGCTTCGCCGATTGCCCGTACGCTGCGGTGACGCTCGTTCCGCGCACCGACGGCAAGCGCCTGCCGCGGCAAGCCGCCGTCGACCCATCGCGCTGCGCCGCCTGCGGCATCTGCGCAGGTGCCTGCCCGTCGTCGACGCCGTTCCGAAGCGCGTCCGAGCTCGCGACGGGGATCGACCTGCCGCAATTGCCGATCCGGTCGTTGCGGGAAGCGCTCGATCGCGCGCTCATGGCGCTAACCGCGAAGCCGGCGATCACCGTCTTCGGCTGCGCGTCGGGCGTCGCGGTGGCGCCGACCCGAGGGCCGGGAACGGCGGCAATCGAGCTCGTCTGCACGGCGATGCTGCCGCCGTCGTTTGTCGAATATGCGCTGCGCTCCGGCGCCGACGGCGTGCTCGTCACCGGCTGTCGCGACGGCGACTGCGAATTCCGGCTCGGCCACGCGCTCGTCGATGCACGCTTTCGCGGCGAGCGCGAGCCGCGGCTGCGCGCGCGCGTCAACCGCGCTCGCGTGAAGACCTTCTGGGGGGCGCGCTCCGATGGATCCGCGCTCCTGGCAGCATTGGCGGCGTTCCGTCGCGAGCTCGCGGCGCTTCCGCGCGGCAGATCGGGATCGCTGCCGCCGAAGCGCCGGGAGACGACGGGTGCGTGACAAGCGGCGGGAGACGACCGATGCGTGACAAGCAGCCGGAGACGACGCATGCGTAACGCGCACATTGCCGGATTGCGACTGTCGCCGACGCGCACGAAGCGGGCGGCGCTGCTCGTTCCCGCGCCGACGCGACCGGGATACGCGCTCGCCGTGGCGTCCGAGACGCACCGCCACCTCGCTGCGGCGTGGCTCGTGCTCGGCGTCGCCGCGCTCGTCGCCGCCGGAGTGCTCGCGATCCTCCTCGTCGTCGCGCGCACGCCGGGCCTCGGCGCACTGTTCCCGAACGCCGATTTCTTCCGCCTCGCGCTGGTCGCACACGTCGACCTCTCGGTGCTGGTGTGGTTCCTCGCGTTCGCCGGCGTGCTGTGGACGTTGAACAGTGGGCCGCGCGCGCTCGCCGCCGGATGGATCGCGCTCGGACTCGTCGCGGCCGGTGCGCTCGCGATCATGGTGGCCCCGTTCGTGACCGACGGCGCGCCGGTGATGTCGAATTACGTTCCGGTCATCGACGATCGCCTCTTCGTCGCGGGTCTCGTGATCGTCGCGGTCGGAGTCGCCGTGCTGGTGCTGCGGGCGATGTGGCAGGCGCCGGCCGTCGGCACGATGCTCGATCGTCCGGGAGCGCTGCGCTTCGGACTCAACGCATCGCTCGTCTCGGCGGCCGTGGCGCTGATCGCGTTCGTGTGGTCGTGGCTCGCGATGCCCGCCGGGCTGCCGCCGATCGGCTATTACGAGCTCCTCTTCTGGGGCGGCGGGCACGTGCTCCAGTTCACGTGGAGCCTCCTGCTACTGGTCGCGTGGCTGTGGCTCGCCGATGCGAGCGGCGCGCGCCTTCCGCTCTCGCCGCGCGTCGTGACGCTCTTCTTCGGCGTCGGCCTCGCGTCGGTCTTCGCCATTCCGGCCATCTATCTCGCTTACGACGTCGGCTCGGTCGAGCACCATCGGCTGCTCACCTGGCTGATGCGCTTCGGCGGGACGCTCGCGATTCCGGCCGTCGGTGTCGCGACCGCGTGGGCACTCGTACGTTCCGGAAGATCCGAGCCCCGTGCGCGGCCGCTTCGCGCAGCACTCACGTCGTCGCTCGCGTTGTTCGCGGCCGGCGGCGCCATCGGGTTCCTGATCCACGGCAGCGACGTGCGCATTCCCGCGCACTATCACGGCGAGATCGTCGGCGTGACGATCGCGCTGATGGGGCTCGCCTACCACCTGTTGCCCGAGCTCGGCCTCGGCGAACCGTCGTCACGCCTCGCGACGATCCAGCCGTACGTCTACGGCGCGGGACAGCTGCTGCACATCGTCGGCCTCATGTGGTCGGGCGGTTACGGCGTTCAGCGCAAGGTCGCCGGAGGCGAGCAGGTTCTTCGCGGCACAGCGGAGATCGCAGGGATGGCGCTGATGGGCGTCGGTGGGTTGATCGCCGTCGTCGGTGGACTGCTGTTCGTCGTCGTCGTGATCAAGGCGATCGCATCGCGCCGGCACCGCGTCGATGCGACTGCTGCCGCGAAGCCGTGATGAGCGCGAGGCCGTGATGAGCGCGACGAGCGTCGATCCGCGATGAGCGCGACGGCTGCGATCGATGTAACCGCCGGTGGCGCCGGCACGCGAGCGCTCGCCGCCGCTGCCGTTGCGTTGATGCTCGTCGTCGTCGTCGCGAGCGCCTGGCTGCGCCTCGTCCAGCCGCAACAGCCCGCTCCCGGCTGCCCTGGCGCAGCCGCGTGCGCCGAAGCGACCGTCAGCGCAGCGAGTGCATCGGCGATCGCCACCGCGCGCATCGTTCACCGCTTCGCCGCGAGCGGCGTCGGCTTCGCGCTGCTCGCCCTCACTGCAGCGCTTGCGGCGCGCCGCCCGCGTGACCGCGCGATGCTGGGATACGCGATTGCAGCGCTCGTGCTCGTCGCGATGCTGGCGGGGGTCGGCGCGAGAAGCGCCGAATCGGGAGCGGGCGTGCCCGCGCCCGCCGCAGCGTTCGCGAACATCGCCGGAGGACTCGCACTGGTCGCCGTTCTCTGGCGATTGAGCCTCGCCGCGTGTGGTTTCGCGGCGGCCGCTCCGGCACGCGGCATCCTCGCCGCGCGCATCGCGCTCGTCGCGGCGGCGGCGTGGATCGCCGGCGATGCAGCGATCGCGAGCGGTTGGGCGGGCGCTGCGTTCGCGGCGCGACTCCATCTGCAGAACTGGATCGCTCCGGCTCTCGTCGTGCTGGCGATCGCCGGCATCCTCGCTGCGGCCAGCCTTACGCGTGCGACGGGTGCGACGCGGCGTCTCGGCGCGTCGATCGCCGTGCTCGTTGCCACGGCCGTCGCTACCGAGCTCCTCGCCGCCCACGTGTCGCCGATCGTGTCCGGACTCACGCGAACCGTCGTCGCAGCGCTCCTCCTCGGCGCGCTCGTCGCTGCTGCATCGGCGCATCAGGCGCGCGTTCCCGCATCGCCGTCGCTGCGCTGAGGCGGTCGCCGCACTGAAGCCGTCGCCGCGCTGAGACGGGTGCCGGTCGTGTACCATCGCGCGCAGGTCGATGCGACTGCGATCCTGCGGGGTGCGCACGCGACCGCAGCCGCATGACGTACGCAGAGATCAAGCTCATCCACGAGACCGCCGCCGCGATCTCGATCGTCGGATTTGTCGTGCGCGGCGCAGGCATGCTCCGCGGCGCGCGCTGGCTCGCCTGGCGCAGTGTGAAGACCCTCCCCCACGTCGTCGATACCGTGCTGCTCGCGTCGGCGATCACGCTCGCGTGGGAGCTTCGCCTGTCGCCGCTGGCAACACCGTGGCTCGCTGCGAAGATTATCGGTCTCGTCGTCTACATCGTGGTCGGCATGTTCGCGCTGCGCCTCGGGCGCACGCGGGCCATCCGCACGAGCGCGTTCGTCGCCGCGGTGGTGGTGTTCGCGTGGATCGTCTCGGTGGCGTTCACCAAGGACCCGCGCGGCTTCCTTATCCTGCTCTCCCCGTGACGAGGCGCTCGCGACGGCGCGCCCGGGTACGTAGAGAAGCTCTGCAACAGAGGAGCGGATCGCCGTTTCATGGAT
>DASVGI010000087.1:0-68421 GCA_036379595.1 Casimicrobiaceae bacterium
GGGGACCGCGAGCAGCGTGCGCAGGTCGTGCTCGGCCTTGCGGTGGATCGCGCCGAAGTCGTCGCTGCGGTGGCTCATCTCCATCGCCGACATCCCGCGTCCGTGCCAGTCGAGGAGCTCGCCTTGGGCGCGCAGCAGGACCGCTTCCGGCAGCATCGCCGGGCCGGCGCTGAAGTTCCACACGCGACGCGTCACGGCGCGGGTGCGCTCACTCGTCGCCGCCTTCGGGCTCGGCGACTCGCTCGAGGCCCGCGAGCTTCTCGCCCTCGCCGAGGTTGATGAGGCGCACGCCCTGGGTCGAGCGCCCCATCTCGCGAATCGATTTCACCGGCGTGCGGATCAGCACCCCGCCGGTCGAGATCAGCATCACCTCGTCGTCGTCGCGCACGAGCGCCGCGCCGACGACCTGGCCGTTGCGCCCGGATTGCTGGATCGCGATCATGCCCTTGGTGCCGCGCGCATGACGCGTGTACTCGACGATCGGCGTGCGCTTGCCGAAGCCGTTCTCGGTCGCCGTCAGCACCGATTGCGATTCGTCCTCGGCGACCAGCATCGCGATCACCTTCTGCCCCTTGTCGAGCATCATGCCGCGCACACCGTGCGCGTTGCGGCCCATCGAGCGGACGTCGTTCTCGTCGAAGCGGACCGCCTTGCCACCCGAGCTGAACAGCATCACGTCGTGCTTGCCGTCGGTCAGCGCGACGCCGATCAGCCGGTCGCCGTCGGCGAGATCCACCGCAATGATCCCGGACGGGCGCGGGCGGGAGAAATCGGCGACCATCGTCTTCTTCACCGTTCCCATCGCCGTCGCCATGAACACGTAATGGCCGTTGGCGAATTCCTTCACCGGCAGTATCGCAGTGATCTTCTCGCTGTCGATGAGCGGCACGAGGTTCACGATCGGCTTGCCGCGCGATGCGCGCTGGCCGCGGGGGACGTTGTAGACCTTGAGCCAGTAGACACGCCCGCGGTTCGAGAAGCAGAGGATGTAATCGTGCGTGTTGGCGATGAACATCTGGTCGACGAAATCGTCTTCCTTCGTCGCCGTCGCCTGCTTGCCGCGGCCACCACGGCGCTGCGCGCGGTACTCGCCGACCGGCTGCGCCTTCATATAGCCGCCGTGCGACAGCGTCACCACCATGTCTTCGGGGGCGATCAGGTCCTCGACCGACAGGTCGTTGCCCTGCTCGACGATCTCGCTTCGGCGCGCGTCGCCGAACTGCTCGCCGATCGCGACGAGCTCGTCGTGGATGATCCGCGTCACGCGCTCCGGCTTCGCGAGGATGTCGCCGAGATCGTCGATCAGCGCCATCACCTCGCGGTAGTCGGCGGTGATCTTGTCCTGCTCGAGGCCGGTCAGGCGCTGCAGCCGCAGATCGAGGATCGCCTGCGCCTGCGTCTCCGAGAGCCGATAGCCCTGGCCGGCACCCTGCCAGCCGAGTCCGGGAGCGAGCCCCTCGGGTCGCGCCGCACCCGCCGTCGCGCGCGCGAGCATCTGCTCGACCAGCGTCGAGCGCCACGTGCGCGCCATCAGCGCGGTGCGCGCCTCGGCCGGTGACGGCGATGCCTTGATGAGCGCGATGATCTCGTCGACGTTCGACAGCGCGACGGCGAGGCCTTCCAGCACGTGGCCGCGCTCGCGCGCCTTGCGCAGCTCGTAGTGCGTACGCCGCAGCACGACTTCGCGCCGGTGCGTGAGGAAGTGCTGCAGGAACTGCTTCAAGTCGAGCAGGCGCGGCTGCCCGTCGACGAGCGCCACCATGTTCATGCCGAAGCTGTCCTGCAGCTGCGTCAGCTTGAACAGGTTGTTCTGGATGATCTCCGGCACTTCGCCGCGCTTCAGCTCGATCACCACGCGCATGCCGGACTTGTCCGATTCGTCGCGCAGGTCCGAGATGCCGTCGAGCTTCTTCTCGCGCACGAGCTCGCCGATGCGCACGAGCAGGTTCGCCTTGTTCACCTGGTAAGGGATCTCGTCGACGATGATCGCCTGCCGGTTGCCCTTGTCGAGCTCCTCGAAGTGCGTGCGCGCGCGGATGACGACGCGTCCGCGCCCGGTGCGGTAGCCCTCACGCACGCCCTCGATGCCGTAGATGATCCCGGCGGTGGGGAAATCGGGCGCGGGGATGTACTCGATCAGCTCGTCGACGGTGAGCTCGGGGCGCGCGAGGAGCGCGAGCGCACCGGCGATCACCTCGGTGAGGTTGTGCGGCGGGATGTTGGTCGCCATCCCGACCGCGATGCCCGAAGCGCCGTTGACGAGGAGGTTCGGCAGCCGCGACGGCAGCACCGTCGGCTCCTGCTCCTTGCCGTCGTAGTTCGGCACGAAATCGACGGTTTCCTTGTCGATGTCGGCCGTGAGCTCGTTCGCGATGCGCTCGAGCCGGCATTCGGTGTAGCGCATCGCCGCCGGATTGTCGCCGTCGACCGAGCCGAAGTTGCCCTGGCCGTCGATCAGCGGGTAGCGCAGCGAAAACTCCTGCGCCATGCGCACCAGCGTGTCGTAGATCGCGAGATCGCCGTGGGGATGGAAGCGCCCCATCACGTCGCCGACCACGCGTGCACATTTGACGTACGGCCGGTTGTAGACCATGTTCGCTTCGTGCATCGCGTAGAGCACGCGGCGGTGCACCGGCTTCAAGCCGTCGCGAACGTCAGGAAGCGCCCGACCGACGATCACGCTCATCGCGTAATCGAGGTACGAATGGCGCATCTCGGCTTCGATGCTTACCGGCAGGGTTTCTTTGGCAAACTGCTCCATGGATCAGGATGATTCCTTGCGTACGCGGGCGGATGGAACGCAACTTCGGCAAAAATGTGCCCGCAGGCGCAGTTTTCGCCAGGGACGGCGCCCTCCCGGTCGCATTCGGGTTCGGAGCGCGTCGCGAGAAGCGTCGGGAAGACGTTGAAAATACGCGATTTTAGCACGCCGTTGTATCGCCGCGACAGTCACAACCGGGGCTGCCGGCGGGGCGGGGATTTCTTTGGTGAGGCGAAATCCACCGTGGTATAGTCGACTGCAGCAGAAAGGATTCGGCGCGTCAGCTATTTAGCGCTGCATGCCAAGTCGTTAGCTCCGTAAGAAACCGCTTTAAAACCAAGTCAAAGGGGTAGAACAAATGACTCGACGTCTTATCTCCGGGGTTGCCGTCGGCCTGCTCGCTGCGGCACTCGCCGGCGGCGCTGCTGCGCAACCGAAGGCCGAATCCAGGGGTTACGTGCCCGGTACCGCAGGCTGCGACGCGAAGAACTGCGCCTACGTGATCGACAGCTGGGGCAACAAAGACAACAACGTCGTGAAGAGCGGCACGTACGGCAACGAAGGCAACCTCTGCTGGCGCACCGGATACTGGACGCCGAAGATGGCGATCGCGGCGTGCGATCCGGATCTCGTTCCGAAGCCCGCTCCGGTCGCCGCACCCGCGCCGGCTCCTGCCGCGCCTGCTCCGGCACCCGTTGCTGCCGCGCCGAAGGTGCAGAAGATCACGCTGGCGTCGAAGGCGCTGTTCGACTTCGACAAGGCCGTGCTGAAGCCCGAAGGCAAGGCGGCGATCGACAGCGAGATCGTCTCGAAGCTGCCGAACGTCGAGAAGCTCGAGCTCGTGCTGGTGACCGGCCACACCGATCCGATCGGCACGCAGCGCTACAACCAGAAGCTGTCCGAGCGTCGCGCCGATGCGGTTCGCGATTACCTCGTCAGCAAGGGCGTGCCGAAGGACAAGATCGAGACCCTCGGCATGGGCAAGACGCAGCCGCTGCCGAACGTGGTCTGCCACCAAAAGAACTTCAAGGAGCGCGTCGCGTGCTTCGCACCCGATCGTCGCGTCGAGATCGAGGTGAAGGGCGAAGCAGTCGTCAAGTAATCGCCTGCACCGCGTCGCATCAAGCCCCGCCTCGCGCGGGGCTTTTTGTTCCGATGACCAGTCCGATCAATCATCCTCCGCGCGCGGTCGAGCTGCGCATCGACGCGCGCTGGATGATTCCGGTCGAGCCCGATGGGCTCTTCGAGCGCCATGCGCTGCTGATCGACGACGGCCGCATCGTCGCGATCTGCCCGCAGCACGAGGCCGACGCCGCGTTCGCTGCCGCTCGACACGTTGCGTGCGACGAGCACGTGCTGATCCCCGGTCTCGTCAATGCGCATACGCACGCAGCGATGACGCTCCTGCGCGGCATCGCCGACGACGTGCCGCTCGACACCTGGCTCGAGCAGCACATCTGGCCACGCGAGACGCGCTGCGTCAGCGCGGAATTCGTCTACGACGGCGCGCTCCTCGCGGTGGCCGAGATGCTCTGCGGCGGGATCACCTGCTTCAACGACATGTACTTCTTTCCCGATGCGACGGCGAGCGCCTGCGACGCGGCCGGCATCCGTGCAATGCTCGGCCTGCCGGTGCTCGACTTCGCGACGGCGTGGGCACCCGATGCCGAAGGCTGCCTGCAGCGCGGCTTCGATGCGCGCGATGCGTGGAAGCATTCGCCGCTGCTCGTCTTCGCGCTCGCGCCGCACGCGCCGTACACGGTGAGCGACCGCACCTGGAGCGCCATCGTCACCTACGCGCGCCAGCTCGACCTTCCGATCCAGACGCACGTCGACGAGACGCAACGCGAGGTCGAGCAGGCGCTGGCCGCGACCGGGGAACGGCCGCTTGCCCGCCTCGATCGCCTTGGCGCGACCGGGCCCGGCTTCATCGCGATTCACTGCGTCCACGTCGATCAGGCGGGAGTCGATCTCCTCGCCCGCCAGGGTTGCCACGTCGTCCACTGCCCTGCGTCGAACATGAAGCTCGCGAGCGGCATCGCCCCGGTGACCGAGTTCCTGCAGCGCGGAGTGAACGTCGCGCTCGGCACCGACGGCGCCGCGTCGAACAATCGCCTCGATCTCTTTGCCGAGATGCGTCTCGCCGGCCTCCTTGGGAAGGTGGTGACCGGCGACGCCGCGGCGCTGCCGGCCGCGATGCTGCTGCGCATGGCGACGCTCGGCGGCGCCCGCGCGCTCGGCCTCGACGATTCGATCGGATCGCTCGAAATCGGCAAGGCGGCCGACGTCGTCGCGGTCCGCCTTGGCGATCCGGAAACGCTGCCGGTCTTCGATCCGCGCTCGCACCTCGTTCACGCCGCCGGCCGCGAGCACGTCACCGACGTCTGGATCGCCGGTCGTCGCGTCGTCGACGGTGGTCAGCTCACGACGCTCGATCGCACGGCGGTTGCAGCGCGCGCGCGAAGCTGGCAGTCTCGGTTGCGCTGATCGCGTGATCCGCAAATCGATCCGGTTGCCGTGAATTCCGCTCCTGCCACCCCGGGCAACGCCGACCCCGCCGAGCTCGCCAGGTTCTCGGCGCTCGCGCATCGCTGGTGGGACCCCGAGAGCGAGTTCAAGCCGCTGCACGACATCAACCCGCTGCGCCTTGGATGGATCGAAGAGGTCGCGGGCGGGCTCGCGCGCCGCCGCGCGCTCGACGTCGGTTGCGGCGGTGGCCTCCTCACCGAGGCGATGGCCGGACGCGGCGCCGACGTGACGGGCATCGATCTCTCGGAGAAGGCGATCGGCGTTGCGAGGTTGCACCAGCTCGAGTCGGGTGCGAAGGTCGACTATCGCTGCGTCGCCGCCGAGGAGCTCGCGCGCGAGCTGCCGCAGACGTTCGACGTCGTGACCTGTCTCGAGCTTCTCGAGCACGTTCCGGATCCCGCGTCGACGATCGGCGCGTGCGCGAAGCTCGCGAAGCCGAACGGCTGCATCGTCTTCTCGACGATCAGCCGCAATCCGAAGTCGTATGCGTTCGCGATCCTCGGTGCCGAATACGTGCTGCGGCTCCTTCCGCGCGGAACGCACGACTGGTCACGCTTTCTGCGCCCATCGGAGCTCGCGGCGCACGCGCGCAGCGCCGGCCTCGATCCGATCGCGATGACGGGCCTCGTCTACAACCCGTTGACGCGGCGTTATCGCCTCGACGCCGACACGTCGGTCAACTATCTCGCTGCGTTCCGGCGCGGATCGTGATGGCGTCTCGCGCGCAGCGGCTCGCCGTCTCGGTCGTGCTGTTCGACCTCGACGGAACGCTCGCCGATTCGGCGGGCGATCTCGCGCACGCGGTCAACACGATGCGCGAGCACCGCGGCATGGCGCCGGTTGCCGTCGAATCGCTGCGCCCGCACGCGTCGGCCGGCGCGCGCGGCCTGCTGGGGTCCGGCATGGGAGTGAGCCCCGACGACCCCGATTACCCGCTCCTGCGCGACGAATTCCTCGCCAACTACGCCGCCGGCCTCGCGCGCAGCACGCGGCTCTTCGACGGAGTGCCCGAGCTCCTCGAAGCGCTCGACGCGCGACGCGTGCGCTGGGGCATCGTCACCAACAAGGCGGCGCGCTTCACGACGCAGGTGGTCGCGGCGCTCGGACTCGCCGGGCGCGCGGCGACGGTCGTGTCCGGCGACACCGCGGCGCGTCCGAAGCCGCATCCCGAGCCGCTGCTGCACGCGGCGGCGGAGCTCGGCGTGCAGGCGGACGCCTGCGTCTACGTCGGTGACGATCTTCGCGACGTCACTGCAGGCAACGCGGCGCGCATGCCGACGATCGTCGCGCGCTACGGTTATCTCGGCGGCGACACCGATCCGTCGAGCTGGCCTGCGACCGGGTCGATCGAGCATCCGCTCGATCTGCTCGACTGGCTTCCTCGCTGAACCTGATCGATCGCAGTCGTCAGCCGGCGCAGGTAGCGCTCGCAACCCAGACGTCGCGCTGCGCGCCGTCGTGCGTGCCGCGAAGACGCACGCCCTGGCTCTCGGAGAGTGGGCGCAGCACCGCGCTCGCGACGTCGTCGGGTGAGCGCAGCGCGATGCCGTTCGCCTGCTCGATGCGGTCGCCCGCGGTGAGCCCGAGCATCGCCGCATAGCCGCCGCTCGCGCGCACGACGAGGCCGTCGGGCGAGCCCGCGAGAAGCGAGGTCCATGCCGTGGGCTGCTCGCGCAGCCCGGCGAGGAGCTCGGCGTTCAAGCGGATCACCGGACCGGTGAAGCCCGCCGGCGGCGCGCAGGTCGACGATTGGGCCGATGCCGTGCGCACGGCCGAGGCTGCACGCACCGCTGATGCAACGTCAAAGTCCGATGGCGTACGCACTGCGGATGACGTGCTTGCCGGCGCTGCCATCGACGTGGCCATTGGCGTTCCCGTCTGCGTCGTTGTCGTGGCCCGAGGTGTCCACAACGGGAGGCTGTGCTCGCGCCCACCCTCGCGAATGGTCACCGATTGCGGCGCCACCGAGACGAGCGTTGCGGCGCCGGTGACCGCCTCGCCCACCGCGACGAGCTTCGGCGTCGAGCCGACGCGAAAGAGCGCGTAGCCTTTGCCGTTGTCCTCGGCGATGATGCCGAGCAGTCGTGCGTCGCCGGAGAGCTCCGCGGCGGGTGCGTCGCCGGCGGCGCCGGGACCCGCGCTGCCGCCGAAGAGTCCCGACGCGATCAGCGTCGCCACCGGATCGCCCGGCGCGCGCGGCGCGATCGGGACCGGTTTCGGCCCGAGCGCCTGCCACGCCCAGTACGCGATGACCGCTGCGAGGATCGCGCCGGCCACGAGTGTGGCGAGCGCGCCCACCGCGCGCATACCGGGTCCGTCGCTATAATCGCGCGCCTCTGCCATTGGCTATTCTGATCCCTGCGTGAATCCGCTGCTGCAGCGACTGCACCCCTACCCGTTCGAGCGTCTGCGCGCGCTCTACGCGGGCATCACGCCCGACGCTGCGAAAGCGCCGATCAACCTGTCGATCGGCGAGCCGCGGCATCCGACGCCGCCGTTCATCGTCGAAGCGCTCGCGCGCGGCGCGACGACCGGCCTCGCGAATTATCCCATGACGCGCGGCGCGCCCAGGCTTCGCGAGGCGATCGCCGCATGGCTCGAACGGCGGCACGCGCCGGCGCGCGTCGACGCCGAGACCGAGGTGCTGCCGGTGCTCGGAAGCCGCGAAGCGCTGTTCGCGTTCGCGCAGGTCGTCGTCGACGCGAGCCGGCCCGGCGCGATCGTCGTCGTGCCCAACCCGTTCTACCAGATCTACGAAGGCGCGGCGCTCCTCGCCGGCGTCGACACGCACTGCGTGAACGCCGATCCCGCGGCGGGCTTTCGCCATCGGTGGCACGATGTTGCCGACGACGTGTGGGCGCGAACGCAGCTCGTCTACGTCTGCTCGCCGGACAATCCGACCGGCAACGTGCTCGGCCTCGACGACTGGCGCGCGCTGTTCGAGCTCGCGGATCGGCACGGCTTCGTGATCGCCTCCGACGAGTGCTACTCGGAGATCTACTTCGACGAGGCGCGTCCGCCACTCGGCGCGCTTGGCGCGGCGGCGGCGCTCGGACGCGACGGCTACCGGCAATTGATGGTGTTCGGCAGTCTTTCGAAGCGCTCGAACGCACCCGGGCTGCGGTCGGGGTTTGTCGCCGGCGATGCGAAGCTGGTCGACGCATTCCATCGCTATCGGACCTATCACGGCTCGGCGATGTCGGCGGCGGTCGCCGAGGCGAGCATCGCGGCGTGGAGCGACGAAGCGCACGTCGTCGCCAACCGCGCGCTCTACGCGGCCAAATTCGCGCGGCTTGCGCCGCGGCTCGCAGCCGCGCTTCCCTGCGTGGCGCCGGACGCAGGGTTCTACCTGTGGGCGGCGACTCCGGGCGACGACGCGCTCTTCGCGCGGCGGCTCTTTGCCGAGGAGAACGTGCTCGTGCTCCCGGGAAGCTACCTCGGACGCGAGTCGACGGGTGTGAATCCCGGCGCGGGCCGCGTCCGCATCGCGCTCGTCGCGTCGCTCGCCGATTGCGAGGCGGCGATCGAGCGCATCGTCGCCTGCGCCGCGCGCGTAACCGCAACGCGCGTGCAAGGCGTGTAATCCTATCGCGTGTGCAAAGCGTGCAACCGTGTCGCGTGTGCAAAGCGTGCAACCGTATTGCGCGTGTAAAATGACCCGCGCGATTCACAGATCATTCGACGCCGATCCTTCGATGCACGATCTCGAGCAGGTCATCGACGCAGCGTGGGAGACCCGCGCCGCGCTCACGCCGTCGTCGGCGCCAGCCGCGCTGCGCGAGGCCGTCGAAGCGGTCATCGCCGGCCTCGATGCCGGTCGCCTGCGCGTCGCCGAGAAGGTCGACGGCGCCTGGGTGACGCGCCAATGGATCAAGAAGGCGGTGCTGTTGTCGTTTCGCCTCACCGACAGCGCCCCGATCGGCCTCGCCGGGCCGCAGGTTCCGTTCCGCTTCTACGACAAGGTGCCGACCAAGTTCGCGCGCTGGGACGATGCCGCGTTCGCGGCAGCCGGCGTGCGCGTGGTGCCGCCCGCCGTCGCGCGCCGCGGCGCGTTCATCGGGAAGAACGTCGTGCTGATGCCGTCGTACGTCAACGTCGGCGCATACGTCGGCGAAGGGACGATGGTCGATACCTGGGCAACGGTCGGGTCGTGCGCGCAGATCGGTCGTAACGTCCACCTGTCGGGAGGGGTCGGCATCGGCGGCGTGCTGGAGCCGGTGCAGGCGGCGCCGACGATCATCGAGGACAACTGCTTCATCGGTGCGCGCTCCGAGGTCGTCGAGGGCGTCGTGGTCGAGGAGAACTCGGTGCTCGGCATGGGCGTCTTCATCAGCCAGAGCACGCGCATCTACGATCGCGCGACGAAGAGCGTCAGCTACGGGCGCGTTCCCGCGGGGTCGGTCGTCGTTTCGGGAAGCCTCCCTGCCGCCGACGGCAGCCATGGCCTCTACTGCGCGGTGATCGTCAAGCGCGTCGATGCGAAGACGCGCGCGAAGACCGGCGTCAACGAGCTCCTGCGCGACTGACGCCGATGAGTGTCGACCTCAAGTCGCCCGCCGACGTCGAGGGCATGCGCGTCGCCGGACGTCTCGGCGGCGAGCTGCTCGATTTCCTGACGCCGATCATCACCGCCGGAGTCACCACCGGAGAGATCGACCGTGCCGCGCACGACTACATGATCAACGTGCAGCACACGATCCCGGCGACGTTGAACTACGCGCCGCCGGGCTATTCGCCCTACCCGGCGTCGCTGTGCACGTCGGTCAACCACGTCGTCTGCCACGGCATTCCAGGGGATCGGAAGCTGAAGGACGGCGACATCATCAACGTCGACGTGACGGTGATCAAGGACGGCTATCACGGCGATACGAGCAGGATGTTCTTCGTCGGCAAGCCGTCGATCCAGGCGCGGAGACTCGTCGAGATCACCTACGAGGCGATGTGGCGCGGCATTCGCGTCGTGCGTCCCGGCGCGCGCCTCGGCGACATCGGCGCCGCGATCCAGCGATTTGCCGAGGGGCACGGCTTCTCGGTCGTGCGCGAGTTCTGCGGCCACGGCATCGGCCGCCGCTTCCACGAGGAGCCCCAGGTGCTCCACTACGGGCGCCCGGGAACCGGGCTCGAGCTGAAACGCGGAATGGTGTTCACCGTCGAGCCGATGATCAACGCCGGCCGGGCCGCGATCCGTGCGCTCGCCGATGGCTGGACGATCGTGACGGCCGATCATTCGCTGTCGGCGCAATGGGAGCACACGGTGCTCGTCACCGACGACGGCTTCGAAGTGCTGACGCTGTCGGCCGGGTCGCCGGCGCCCCCTCCGGCGCCGGCCTGATCGGAGACGCAGCGTGAGCACCGCGCCGGCGACCGCGACCACTGCGCGGGCTCCGGTGCCGGTCCTGCGCGTCGATCACTGGAAGCGCGTGCTGCAGGCCGGGCGCGACGAGGCGCGCGCGGCGTTCTTCGCCCGCGGGAATACGCGGCAGCTGCTGCGTGAGCTCGCTCGCCTGACCGACGCCGTCGTCGCCGGCGTGTGGCGCGAGTGCGGCATCGACCCGCGTTGCGCGCTGGTCGCCGTCGGCGGCTACGGGCGCGGCGAGCTCTATCCACATTCGGACGTCGACGTCCTGATCCTGGTGCCGCCCGGCGCCACCGCGTCCGGCGAAGCGGTGTCGCACGAAGCGCCATCGCACGAAGCGGCGCCCGCGATCGAGCGCCTGCTCGCCGCGCTGTGGGACGTCGGCATCGAGCTCGCGCACGCGGTGCGCACGCTCGCCGAATGCGCGACCGAGACGGCCGCCGACATCACCGTCCGTACGAGCCTCCTCGAGCACCGCATCGTCGCCGGCTCGCGCCGCGCGTACGACGAATTCGCGCGCGCGTTCGACGCGTCGCTCGACGTGCGCGCGTTCTACGCCGCGAAGGCGCTCGAGCAGCAGCAGCGGCACCTGCGCTACCACGACGCCGCCTACAACCTCGAGCCGAACGTCAAGGAGAGCCCCGGAGGCCTGCGCGATCTGCAGACGGTGATCTGGATCGCCCGCGCAGCGGGTCTCGGACACACGTGGCGGGCGCTCGCCGAGCACGATCTCATCACGCTCGCCGAAGCGCACGCGGTCGCGCGACAGGAGCGCGCGATCGGAGCGCTGCGCGTTCGGCTCCATTACCTTGCCGGGCGTCGTGAGGATCGGCTGGTGTTCGACGTGCAGGCGGCCCTCGCGCGCGAGCTCGGCCTCGCCGATCGCGCGGGACGGCGCGCGAGCGAGCTGCTGATGCAGCGCTACTACCGCGCAACCAAGGTCGTGCGCCAGGTGAATACGCTGCTGCTGCAGAATCTCCACGCCTACCTGTACCCCGACGCGACCGCTCCGATCGCGATCGACGCCGACTTCCAGCGCGTCGACGAGCTGCTCGACCTGCGCGACGAGGCGCTGTTCGAGAAGCGGTCGGGTGCGATGTTCGACGCCTCGCTCGCCATTCAGCGCCATCCCGACCTGCGCGGCATGACTGCGCGCACGCTGCGTGCGCTGTGGCGCAATCGCCGGCGCATCGACGCGGCGTTCCGGCGCGATCCGGTGAACCGTGCGCGGTTCCTGCAGATGTTCCAGAGCGGCAGCGGCCTCACGCACGAGCTGCGGCGGATGAACCTGTACGGAATCCTCGGCCAGTACCTGCCGGCGTTCGGACGCATCGTCGGGCAGATGCAGCACGACCTCTTCCACGTCTACACCGTCGACGAGCACATCCTGATGGTGATCCGCAACCTGCGCCGCTTCACCGAGGCGCAGCATGCGCACGAGTACCCGCTCTGCTCGCGCCTCATCACCGATTTCGAGCGGCGCGAGGTGCTCTACATCGCCGGGCTGTTCCACGACATCGCGAAGGGACGCGGCGGCGATCACTCGCTCTTAGGCGCGCGCGAAGCGAGGCGCTTCTGCACGCAGCACCGGCTGCACGCCGACGACACCGCGCTCGTCGTGTGGCTCGTCACCGAGCACCTGACGATGTCGGGGACGGCGCAGAAGCAGGACATCACCGACCCGCAGGTGATCGAGCGCTTCGCGCAGAAGGTGGGAACCGAGCGGCGCCTCGTCGCGCTTTATCTTCTTACCGTCGCCGACATCCGCGGGACGAGCCCGCGCGTCTGGAACGCGTGGAAAGGCCGGCTCCTCGAAGAGCTCTTCCGCGCGACGCGCGCGCGGCTCTCGGGCCCGGGCGGAGCGCCCGAAACGCTCGCCGACAGCATCGAGCTGCGCCAGCGCGAGGCGCGCCGGCAACTACGGCTTTTCGCCGTCCCCGAAGGCGCCGAGACGCGGCTCTGGCGCGAGCTCGACATCACCTACTTCCAGCGCCACACGGCCGACGAGATCGCCTGGCACGCGCGCCATCTGTGGTGGCGCGTCGAGCGCCGCGACCCGGTCGTCAAGGCGCGCCTCTACGGCGACGGCGCCGCGCTGCAGGCGTTGATCTATCTTCCCGACCAGAAAGCGCTCTTCGCGCGCGCCTGCGGCTTCTTCGGCCGCGCCGGGCTGTCGATCCTCGACGCGCGGATCCACACGACGCGGCACGGCTTCGCGCTCGACAGCTTCACCGTCCACGATCCCGCCAATCCAGCGGCGTCGTATCGTGAAACGATCCAGTTCGTCGAGTACGAGCTCGCGCGCGCGCTTGCCTCCGCCGAGTCGTTCGGACCGCCGGAGACGGGCCGCGTATCGCGTCAGTTGCGCCACTTTCCGTTGACGCCGGAAGTGCGCATCTTCCCCGACGACAAGGGGACGCATTTCATCCTCGAAGTGGTGGCCGGCGACCGGCCGGGGCTCCTCGCCCGCATCGCGTGGCTCCTCTCGCAGGCGAACGTCGACGTGGTGAGCGCGCGGATCAACACGCTGGGCGAGCGCGCCGAGGACGTGTTCCTGATCGGCGGCGCGCGGCTGCACGACGAGCAGGCGCTGCTGCGCCTCGAGACTGCGCTCTACGAGGAGTTGCGCGTCTAGGTAGCTCCACGGAAGCTCGGTAAGACTTCCGCGCTCTACGAGGAGCTTCGCGTCTAGGTCGCTCCAGGGAAGCTCGGTACGGCTTCGATGGAACCCACCGCCGAGCCGGCAGTTGACTTGGAACCGTAACGCAACCATAATGCAACCATAATGCAACCGCCAAGGAGATGCGCCGATGCCGACTACTATGACTTTGAAGAACATTCCAGACGAGGTGTACGAGCGGCTCAAGGCTTCCGCGGAGACTCATCGGCGCAGCCTGAACAGCGAGGCAATCGTGTGTTTGGAATCGGTACTGGTTCCCGGGCGCGTTGCGGTCAGTGAACGCCTGGCTCGAGCTCGGACGCTGCGTGCCAGTCTTCCGAAGGCGAGGTTTCGGGCCAGGGACATTGACGCCTATAAGCGCGAGGGGCGGCAGTGATCGTTGTAGACAGCAACGTCGTTGCGTACCTGTACTTGCCTGGGGACTACACCGAGAAGGCGGAAGCTCTGCTCGAGCACGACGCTGACTGGGCTGCCCCGCTCCTGTGCCGGAGTGAGTTCCGCAACATTCTGGCGGGCTACATGCGGCGCAAGACGCTCACGTTTGAAGCGATACGCGAACTGCAACTGGAAGCCGAGAGTCTGCTGGCCGGAGGCGAGCACGAGGTGGACTCGCGTTTGGTGCTGGAACTTGTGCGCGACAGCGATTGCTCTGCGTACGACTGCGAGTTCGTGGCATTGGCCATGACGCTAGGCGTGAAGCTCGTGACGATGGACGCCCGGCTCCTGAAGGCTTTCCCGAAGTACGCAGTGGCGCTTGCTGCCGGCTAAGAACACGTCGATGAGCATCTGCTCGATCCATCGCGGCGAGCGCCTGCGGCTCGACGCTCCGACGGAGCCCCGTCAGCCGTTCCGGTCCGCGAATTTCGCCGCGAGACGCGCGGAGAAGCGCGCGAGATCGATGACGACGCGCCCGTGCGCGCCGCGGCCGATTTCCTCGTCACCGTCCATCGCGCGCACGCTGAATTCGATCTGACGCCCGCTCGTCGCGGTGACTTCGGCCGACGCGACGATGCGACGGCCGACCGGCGTTGCCGCGAGGTGGCTGACGTCGACGCGCGTGCCGACTGCGCTCTCGCCTGCTTCGAGATACGGCTTGATCGCGTTGAGCGCCGCGTTCTCCATCGCCATGATCATCACCGGAGTCGCGAGCACCGCGGGGAGCGAAGCGTCCTTGAAGCGGTTGGCGAGGTGCTCGGGCGACACGACGAGCGTGTACGTGCCGCGGGCACCGAGTGGTATCGAGCGCATGGGATGGCTGCTCCGATCGGCGATGCGGGTTGCGCGACGAGTATAGCCGTGCCCGACGTGTCCGTCGGGGTAACGCGATGCAGCGCTCGGAGTGTGCAAACGCCGGCCTACGGGTGCCCGGCGCGACCTCGCCAGGTCGCGGTGCACGCGTCGGGGTGCTTCGCACAGGGCGCCATCGGCTCCGTCGCAAGCCGCACGTGGCGGGTACTTCTCGCAAAGCGTGGTTCGCGCAGCGGCGAGCCGCACGCGACGGGGTACTTCCCGCAGGGCGCCTGAGGCGCAGTCGTCGTAAGCGGGTGGCGCGGGGAGCCCAGCACTACTTTGCGGCCGCCGCAGCCGCACACCTGGCGAGTCCGCGCCGGGACCCGCTCGACGACGCGAAGTGCGCCGCCGAAGCCCTGCGGGAAGTACCCCGCCACGTGCGGCGTGTACGATTGTCGAAGCCCTGCGCGAAGTACCCCGCGACGTGCGACGCAGCGCGCGACACGCGTCGGACGCGGCGCGCGGCACGCGATGGACGCAGCGCCTACTCGTCGACGCCGTCGCTCTCCGGGAACAGCACGTCGGTGAATCCGAGCTTCGCGAGGTTGCGCATGCGCATCGGATAGAGGATGCCGTCGAGGTGGTCGCACTCATGCTGCACGACGCGTGCGTGGAAGCCGCTCGCCTCGCGCTCGATCACGTTGCCGTGCGGGTCGAGGCCGCGGTAGCGAATGCGGGCATAGCGCGGCACGACACCGCGCAGGCCAGGGACCGACAGGCAGCCTTCCCAGCCCTCCTCGATCGTCGTGTCGATCGGTGTGGTCACCGGATTGACGAGCTCGGTCCAGGGCACCGGCTCGGCGTCGGGATAGCGCGCATTGCGCTCGAGCCCGAAGATGACGACGCGCAGGCGCACGTCGATCTGCGGCGCGGCGAGGCCCGCGCCGTCGCGCGCGCGCATCGTCTCGCGCATGTCGGCGAGGAGCGCGGCGAGTCCCGGCCAGTCGTCCCGCGTCACCTCGCGCGAGCGCTCGAGGAGGCGCGGATCGCCCATGCGCAGGATGTCGCGGATCATGGCTCGATCCTCACGATCGCGTGCTCGATCAGCGTGCGCACGCGATCCATTCCCGTCTCGAGCACGCGCGCGATGCCTTCGAGCGAGATCCGCGCGGCACTGTCGCCGCGCCCCGCCGCGTGATTGACGACGACGCAGACCGATGCGTACGGGAGCCCGATCTCGCGCGCGAGCGCGGCTTCGGGCATGCCGGTCATGCCGACGATCGTCGCACCGTCGCGCTCCATTCGATCGATCTCGGCCGCGGTTTCGAGGCGCGGACCGTTGACCGCCGCATAGACGCCGCCATCGGCAATGGCGATGCCCGCCTCGATTGCCGCGGCGAGGCAGGTCGCGCGCAGCTCGGCGTCGTACGGATGCGTGAAATCGGTGTGGACGACCTGGGCACCGTTGCCGTCGAAGAAGGTCTGCACGCGCCCCCACGTGTAGTCGATGATCTGGCTCGGCAGCACGAGCTCGCCGGGGCCCGCACCGCCGATCGCGCCGACCGACGCGACCGCCAGCACCGCCGTGGCGCCCGCCTGCTTCAGCGCCCACAGGTTAGCGCGGTAATTGACCCGATGCGGCGGAATCGTGTGTCCGTGTCCATGGCGCGCGAGGAAGATCGCGTCGCGACCGGCGAGCCTGCCAAGCACGAGCGCCGCCGACGGCTCGCCGTACGGTGTCCGGACGACCTCGCGATGAGCGACCGCAAGATTCGACAGTCGGGTCAGTCCGGTGCCACCGATGATCGCGAGCATGAAACTTGCTTGGTTACGAGATTGGTTCGCAGGAACGACGCGTGGCGGGGCGACGCGGCAATCGCCGAGCGTTCCGCGATCGACCGATCGGCGGCTCGGACACGCGGCTGGCGGCCGGCGGGGCGCCATGACATCATCATGACTGGCGCAGCCGCCACGCGACGAGGCGTGATTCTAGCCCGGAAAGGACAGCATGTATCTCGACCGATTGTTCAAGCTGATGCACGACCGGCAGGCGTCCGACCTCTACATCTCGTGCGGGGCGCCGATCAGCCTGAAGGTGAACGGCGTGGTGAGCGCGGTCGCGTCGCAGCGGATGGACGTCGAGACGGTGCGGCGCATCGCCTACGACCTGATGACGAAGGATCAGGCGCGCCAGTTCGAGACCGAGCGCGAGATGAACATCTCGCACCTCGATCGCGAGGTCGGCAACTTCCGGATCAACATCTTCCGGCAGCGCGGCTCGATTTCGCTCGTGATCCGCTACGTGCGCAGCACCGTTCCGCCGTTCGAGGCGCTGCACCTGCCCCCGGTGCTTCTCGATCTCGTGATGGCGAAGCGCGGACTGGTGCTGGTCGCGGGCGCGACCGGCTCGGGCAAATCGACCTCGCTCGCGGCGATGATCGACCATCGCAACAGCAACCGGACCGGGCACATTCTCACGATCGAGGATCCGATCGAGTACCTGTTCGAGCACCGCCAGAGCATCGTCAACCAGCGCGAGATCGGCATCGACACGCTCGGCTACCAGATGGCGCTGCAGAATGCGCTGCGCGAAGCGCCCGATCTCATCATGATCGGCGAGATCCGCGACAAGGAAACGATGCAGTCGGCGCTGCTGCACACGCTGACCGGGCACCTGTGCCTGTCGACGATTCACGCGAACAACAGCTATCACGCGCTGTCGCGGATCATCAACATGTTCCCGCACGACGCGCGCGCCGCGGTGCTCTCCGACCTGTCGATCGGGCTGCGCGCGATCGTCTCGCAGCGCCTGGTGCGCAACGTCGAAGGCACGCAGCAGCCTGCAGTCGAGATCCTGCTCAACACGTCGCTGATCGCCGAGCTCATCAAGAGCGGCGAGTTCACGCAGATCAAGGAAGCGATGGAGCAGTCGCTCTATCCGGGATCGCGGACGTTCGAGCAGGCACTGTGCAGCCTCTACCTCGACGGGCGCATCAGCTACGACGAGGCGATGACGGCGTCGGACTCGCCGACCAATCTCGCGTGGCTGATCAACCAGAACACGCCGGGCGCACGCACCGATGCCGAGGCGGCGCCCGCCGCGGCCGTGACCGGCGAAAACCGTCGCGTCGGAGCGGATTTCGCGCAGGTCGCGATCAATCCCGAGTTCCTCGGTCACGCCGACTGACGGCCGATGGAACACGATCGCGCGCCGACGCTCGATCTCGCCTGCGCGCTGATCGGCCGTTGCTCGGTGACGCCCGACGATGCAGGCTGCCAGGCGCTGATCCGCGAACGCCTCACCCCGCTCGGATTCGAATTCGATGCGCGCGTCGACAATGACGTGACGAACCTGTGGGCGCGCCGTGGCAGCGAGTCGCCGCTCGTCTGCCTTGTCGGTCATACCGACGTCGTGCCACCGGGGCCGCGCGAAGCCTGGACGAGCGATCCGTTCGTCCCAGTGCTGCGCGACGGCTACCTGTACGGGCGCGGCGCCGCCGACATGAAGGGATCGATCGCGGCGTTCGTAACCGCGCTCGAAGGCTTCGTCGCCGCACGGCAGCGGCACCGCGGCTCGATCGCGCTCGCCATCACGTCGAACGAGGAAGGCTCGTCGGTCGACGGAACGGAGCGCATCGTCGAGCGCCTGCAGGCGGCCGGAACCGCGGTCGACTACTGCATCGTCGGCGAACCGTCGTCGGAGCAGGTTCTCGGCGACGTCATCAAGAACGGTCGCCGCGGCACGTTGTCGGGGACGCTGGTGGTGAAAGGCATCCAGGGTCACGTCGCGTATCCGCAGCTCGCGAAGAACCCGGTGCACGAGGCCGCACCGGTCCTCGCCGAGCTTGCCGCGACGCACTGGGACGACGGCAACGAGGACTTCCCGCCGACGACGTTCCAGATCTCCAACGTTCATGCAGGCACCGGCGCCGGCAACGTGATTCCGGGGCGGCTCGAAGCGATGTTCAACTTCCGCTATGCGCCGGTGTCGACGCGCGAAGGGCTCGCCTCGCGCGTCGTCGAGCTGCTCGACCGGCACGGCGTCGACTACGACCTCGAATGGACCGCGCACAGCGAGCCGTATTACACGCGGCGCGGCAGACTCGTCGAGCTTGCGACCGCGACGATCCGCGAGCTCACCGGGGTCACGCCTGCGCTTTCGTGCGCGGGAGGCACCTCCGACGGGCGCTACCTGGCGCGCATCTGCCCTGAGGTTGTCGAGATCGGACCGGTCAACGCGACGATCCACAAGGTCGATGAGCGCGTGAAGGCCGCCGATCTCGAAACGCTGGCCGCGATCTATCGGCGTCTCCTCGAGCGCCTGCTCGCACCGGAGCGTTGATGCCGGCGGTCGAGCTCGAGACGCTGCGCGACTGGCTCCGCTTCGCGGTGTCGCGCTTCACCCGCGCAGGGCTCGCGTTCGGTCACGGCTTTCCCGGTGCGTGGGACGAGGCGGTCTACCTGCTGCTTCACGCGCTGCACCTGCCGCACGATCGGCTCGACGCCTTCCTCGACGCGCGTCTTACTGCCGGTGAGCGTGCCGAGGTCGCGGCGCTCCTCGCGCGCCGCATCGACGAGCGTATTCCCGCGGCTTACCTGACCGGCGAGGCGTGGCTCGGCGCGTTCGGCTTTCACGTCGATCCGCGCGTCATCGTGCCGCGCTCGTTCATCGCCGAGCTCCTTCCCGACGGGCTCGCGCCCTACGTTCCGGATGCCGACGCGGTGCAGAGCGTGCTCGATCTCTGTACCGGCTCGGGCTGCCTCGCGATCCTGCTCGCGCACGCGTTTCCGAAGGCCGACATCGACGCGGCCGACCTCTCGTCGGATGCGCTCGCGGTCGCGCAGCGCAATGTCGCCGACTACGCCCTCGACGGCCGCGTGAACCTGATCCGCTCCGATCTCTTCGCCAATCTCCCGGCGAAGTCCTACGACCTCATCGTCAGCAACCCGCCCTACGTCTCGTCGCACGCGATGGCGTCATTGCCGCCCGAGTATCGGCACGAGCCTTCACTCGCGCTCGCCGGCGGCGACGATGGTCTCGACGCGGTGCGCACGATCCTCAAAGAGGCCCCGCGCTTCCTGCAGCCGGGCGGCGTGCTGGTGGTCGAGATCGGCCACCACCGCAACGTGCTCGAAGCGGCGTTTCCGCGGATGGCGTTCGTCTGGCTCGAGACCGCTTCGTCGGACGAGAGCGTGTTCCTGCTGACGCGCGAGAGCCTCGTCGCCGGACGCTGACTCAGCTCGCGATCCCGAAGAACTGCTGCATCCGGCGCATGAAGTCCGCCGTGCGTCCGGCGGCGCGCGCCTCGCGCGCGTCGGCGTCGAGCGCCTGCAGCGTGGCGTCGTTCTCGGCCTGTCGCTCGGCGAGGACCGCGGCAAGCTTCTCGACCAGCGCCGGGCGCGCGCGGACGATGCGGTCGAAATCGGCCTTCACGAGGCGATAGCAGCGCGCCTCGCCGCTCGCGATCACCGTCGCTCCGCGCGGCTGACCGAGGAGAAGCCCGCCCTCGCCAAAATACGCGGGAGCGTCGAGTGTCGCGAAGCGATGCGACGCTCCCTGCGCATCGGTGCCGACGATCTCGACGCGACCGGCGGCAAGAAGGTAGAGCGAGTCGCCGGGCTCGCCCGTCATGAAGATCGTGTCGCCGCCGGCGTAGAGCTCGGTGGTGAGCGTGCGCGCGAGGGTCGCGCGCTCGTCGTCGGTCAGCGAAGCGAACAGATTCATCGTTGCCAGCGCCGCGCGTCGATGCTCGATCTCGCGCTCGGCACTCTCGATCCGCTCGTCGGTTCGCATCTCGACGACACGATGCGGGAACGGCAGCGCGAATCCGACGCGCGCGAGCGCCGCATAGACGTGGACGCGGATGAGCGAATCGGCGGTCCAGTAGCGTGCGACGTCGGTGAGCTCGTAGACGACCGCATATTCGATGCCGTTGTCGCGATAAGCCTGGCAGACGACTTCCGGCGGGCGATCGCGGCCGAGGAACGGAATATCAGCCTTGGCGAGCGCCTTCTCGACCACCGCGATGACGCTCTCGGGCGAGTGCGCGAAGATCACCTGGAACTCGACGAAGCGGAGCCACCCGGTGCGCTCCTCGCCGTGGCGCGCGACGACGGTGACCTTGTTGTTCATCAGCACCGAATTCGGAATTACGATCGTCTCGTGCGTCGGCGTCGCGATCGACATCGACCTCCAGCGGATGCCGACGACCTGACCCGTCAGGTTCTCGATGCGCACCCAGTCGCCGACGCGGCAGGTCTTTTCGAGCTGCAGCGCGATGCCGCCCCACAGGTTGCCGAGCGTCGAATGCGCCGAGAATGCGAGCGCGCCGGTCAGCACCGCCGACGTCGTGATGAGCCCGGCGAGATTGACGCCGATCGCGTTCATCCGGTAGATCGCGTAGCCGATGAGCGCGAGCGCGATGACGAACTCGTCGAGAATCCGCGGAATGCCGCGTCGCGCGAGCACGGTCTGGAACACGAAGCGCACGACGATCTGGATGACGCCGATCGCCACCAGCGCGAGCGACGCTTCGCGCAGAATGACCGGCAGCGTCGCCGCGTGGATGAGCTGCCCGTAGCGGGCGACCGTCCATAGTCCGCCGACGCCGACCGCGACCACGACGAGCAGCGGAACGAGCCCGCGCCGGCGATGCGGCGTGAAGAACATCGACAGCAGCACCAGCACCAGCGCGCCGGCGGCGAACAGCAGAGCGTCGTCGAGAAGCCCGTCGAGGGGCATCGGTCAGCGTCCGGGGGTCACGGGTCGCCGCGATTATAGGGCCTCGGCCGCGGTGCTCACGTAGAATCGCCACAGATACTTCGATGGAGCAGTGATGGCGAAACGTACCGGCGGCGAGATTCTCGTCGCAAGCCTCGTCGCGCAGCGCGCGACGCACATTTTCGGCGTGCCGGGGGAGAGTTACCTCGCTGCGCTCGACGCGCTGGTCGATGCTGCCCCCCGCCTCACCTTCGTCGTCTGCCGCCACGAGGGCGGCGCATCGTACATGGCCGAGGCGTTCGGCAAGCTCACCGGCCGCCCGGGGCTCGCCTTCGTCACGCGCGGGCCAGGGGCGTCGAATGCGGCGATCGGCATCCATACGGCGAAGCAGGACGCGTCGCCGATGATCGTCTTCGTCGGCCAGGTCGGCACCGGCGAGACCGATCGCGACGCGTTCCAGGAGATCGATTACCGGCGGATGTACGGCGCCGGCGCGAAATGGGCTGCCGAGATCGGCCGCGTCGAGCGCATTCCCGAGTACGTCGCGCATGCCTTTCGCGTCGCGATGTCGGGCCGGCCGGGCCCCGTCGTGCTGGCACTCCCCGAGGACGTGCTCTTCGCGCAGGCAGACTGCGCCGATCCCCCGTACGTCGAAGCGCTCGCCACCGCGCCGCCGCGCGAGGCCGTCACCGAAGCCGAGGGCCTCTTGCGCGCGGCGAAGCGCCCGCTGGTGCTCGCGGGCGGAAGCCGCTGGGACGCGACAGCGTGCCGTGCGCTCGTCGCCTTCGCCGAAGAGGCACAGCTTCCGGTCGCCTGTGCGTTCAGGCACCAGGACCTCTTCGACAACCGGCACCCGAACTACGCGGGCGACGTCGGCATCGGCATCAACCCGAAGCTTGCGGCCCGCGTGCGCGACGCCGACGTGCTGCTCTCACTCGGCGAGAAGCTCGGCGAGACGGTGACCGGCGGCTATTCGCTGCTCGACGTGCCGGCACCGAAGCAGGCGCTGATCCATGTTCATCCAGGCAGCGACGAGTTGGGACGCGTCTACCAGCCGCGCGTCGCGATTCTTTCGACACCGGGTGCATTCCTGTCCGCGATCGACGCGCGCGCCGCGCGGGCGGCCGATCCCGACCCGTCGATGTCGCCAGCGCGAGCGCACGCCGACTACGAGGCGTGGCGCGCGCCGCGCCCCGTCGCGGGCGCGGTCGATCTGTGGCGGATCGTGCGCTGGCTCGACGAGCATCTCGACGATGACGTGATCGTCGCCAACGGCGCGGGCAACTTCGCGACCTGGATGCATCGCCTCTTCCGTTATCGCGGCTATCGGGGCCAGCTCGCCCCCTACTCGGGGTCGATGGGCTACGGCGTGCCGGCGGCAGTGGCGGCGAAGCTCGTTCATCCGGGGCGGCAGGTCGTCTCGTGGAGCGGTGACGGCTGCTTCCTGATGAACGGCCAGGAGCTCGCGACCGCCGTGCAATACGGACTCGCGATCGTCTTCGTCGTCGTCGACAACGGCATGTACGGGACGATCCGCATGCACCAGGAGCGTACCTATCCGGGTCGCGTCTCGGGAACGACGCTCAACAATCCCGATTTCGCCGCGCTCGCACGGGCGTACGGAGCGCACGGCGAGACCGTCGCGCGCACCGACGATTTCGCGCCCGCCTTCGCGCGCGCAAGCGCCGCGCGTGGCCCCGCGCTGATCCACGTGCGGCTCGATCCGCAGGCGCTTACGATGGACGCGACGTTGGACGAGATCCGCAATCGCGCAGCGGCACGGCGGTAGAATCCAGACCGGAGATCATGGCTCGCCGCACGCATCCGCACGTTCCGAAGCGACGTCACACCGTACTGGTACTGCAGGGCGGCGGGGCGCTCGGCGCGTACCAGGCCGGCGTCTACGAGGAGATGCACGCGCGCGGGCTCGCGCCGGACTGGGTGACCGGCGTCTCGATCGGCGCCATCAACGCCGCGCTGATTGCCGGCAACCGGCCCGAGGATCGCGTCGAGCGCCTGCGCCGCTTCTGGAACCTGGTGTCGTCGGGAATCACCTATCTGCCTCCACACGAGTTCGATCCACTGCGGGTTGCATTCAGCCGCATGAGCACGACGGCGGTCGCGACCTTCGGCGTTCCCGGATTTTTCGTCCCGCGCATTCCGCCGCCGGTACTGATGCCGCGCGGGGAGCCCGCCGCGCTGTCGGTCTACGACACGACGCCGCTCGCGACGACGCTCGCCGAGCTCGTCGATTTCAATCTCATCAATTCCGGTGCGACGCGATTGAGCGTCGGCGCAGCCGACGTCGAGACCGGCAACTCAGTCTATTTCGACAACCGGAAGGGCAACGTCGAGTTCACGCCCGAGCACATCATGGCGAGCGGTGCGCTGCCGCCCGGCTTCCCGCCGATCAGGATCGGCGATGCCTGGTACTGGGATGGCGGCCTCACGTCCAACATCCCGCTGTGGTACGTGCTCGACGACCGCATCGATCTCGATGCGCTGGTGTTCCAGATCGACCTCTTCAGTGCGCGAGGGTCGATGCCGCAGACGCTCGACGAGGTGCTCGAGCGCTCGAAGGATATCCAGTATTCGAGCCGCACGCGCTTCGGAACGAGTCGCGGCAAGGACGACGACGTCCAGCGCGAGGCGCTGCGCCGGCTGCTGCCGAAGCTTCCGGCGCGGCTCGCCGCTGCTGAGGAGGCGAAGCTCCTGACCGAGCGCGTCGAACGACGCAAGATCTCGATCGTGCACCTCATCAACCGGCGCACCGCGTTCTCGACCGTCGCCAAGGATTTCGACTTCTCGCGGGCTACCGTCGACGCACTGTGGGAGGCCGGTCGCGAGGATCTTCGCCACACGCTCGCGCATCCGCACTGGCGGCGCGCGAGCGTCGCCCGCAACGGCCTTCGCACCTACGATCTGCTTCCCTGATGGGCCGGTTCCGCGGCGCAAGCGCCCCCGGAGTCGCCGAATCGCCCGCGGCGTGGCTGCGGCTCACGGTCGCGATGGCGCTGTCGACGCTCGGCGGCGTCGGCATGTGGTCGGTCGTCGTCGTGCTGCCGACCGTGCAGACCGAGTTCGGCGTCGCACGCGGCGCGGCCTCGCTGCCGTACACGCTGACGATGCTCTGCTTCGGCGCGTCGGGCATCGCGATGGGCCGCCTTTCCGATCGCTTCGGCATCATCGTGCCGGTGGCGGTCGGCTCGGCGATGCTCGGCGCCGGTTATCTGGCGGCCGGGGAAGCCTCGACGCTGTGGCAGTTCGCGCTCGCGCAGGGCGTGCTGATCGGCGCCGGCAGCGCCGCCACCTTCGCTCCGTTGCTCGCTCACGTGTCGCTGTGGTTCGTGCGCCGGCGCGGCATCGCCGTGGCGATCTTCGCGAGCGGCAGTTACCTCGCCGGCGTCATCTGGCCGCCGATCGTCGAGCATTTCATCGGAACCGCGGGGTGGCGCGCGACGTACGCGGGCATCGGCGCGTTCTGCCTCGTGACGATGCTGCCGCTCACGCTGTGGCTGCGCCGCAGGCCACCCCTGCACGACGACCACGCGAGCTCGGTGCCGCTGCGTGCGAAGGCGCCGGCGCGTGCCGCCGCGCTCGGCTTATCCCCCGGCACGCTGCAGCTTCTTCTCGTGCTGGCAGGGCTCGGCTGCTGCGTGGCGATGTCGATGCCGCAGGTGCATCTCGTCGCGTACTGCAGCGATCTCGGCTACGGACCCGCGCGCGGCGCCGAGATGCTGTCGCTGATGCTCGCCTGCGGGATCGTGAGCCGCCTCTCGTTCGGCGTCATCTGCGACCGCATCGGCGGATTGCGCACGCTCCTGCTCGGCTCGTCGCTGCAGTGCGTCGCGCTGCTCCTGTTCCTGCCGTTCGACGGGCTTGTCTCGCTCTACGTGATCTCGGCGCTGTTCGGA
The DNA here is from genome assembly GCA_036379595.1 of Casimicrobiaceae bacterium. Classification (GTDB taxonomy): domain Bacteria; phylum Pseudomonadota; class Gammaproteobacteria; order Burkholderiales; family Casimicrobiaceae; genus VBCG01. Next base: position 25,192 of record DASVGI010000087.1, read on the forward strand.
CTGTTCCAGGGCGGCATCGTCCCCTCCTACGCGATCATCGTGCGCGAGTATTTCGATCGCGCCGAGGCCGGGGCGCGCGTCGGCATCGTGATCACGGCGACACTGTTCGGCATGGCGCTCGGCGGGTGGCTCTCCGGCGCGATCTTCGATCTCACCGGCTCGTATCACGCCGCGTTCCTGAACGGTATCGGCTGGAACCTTCTCAACCTGTCGATCGCGGTGTTTCTGGTGCGCCGCGCGTTCTGGCGCCCGGTACTCGCGAGCGCCTAGACGCACAGCGAAGCTCTGTAAGACTGGCATGAACGCGATGTCAACGATCCGCCGCGCCGGGTCGAGCGGTGGGTATGCTGCGTCGCGCTCTACACCGACCGTGGAGGCAGCGTGTGGGGACACCGTAACGCGCGAGTTCGGCCGCGAACAGCGGCCGGTGTAGAGCGCGTCACGGTGCCCCCACTACAGCTGCCTCCGCGGTCGAACTCGCGCGCCGCAGCATGCCCACCGCTTCCCGGCGCGGCGGACCCTGAAATGGGGCCGTTCCAGCTTTGTAGAGCTCCGCTGTGCGTCTAGGCGCTCGCCTCGTCGAGCGCGCGTAGCGCCTGGGCGTCGAGCACGACGCGCGTCGACGCGAGCACCTCGTCGAGCTGCGCAATCGACGTCGCGCTGACGATCGGCGCGGTCACCGCGGGACGCGACAGGAGCCACGCGAGTGCCACCTGCGCCGGTGTCGCACCGATTCGCTTCGACACGTCGTCGAGGGCGGCGAGGATGCGCATGCCGCGCGCGTCGAGGAACTTCTTCACCCCGGCGCCGCGCGGGCTCTTCGCGAGATCGGCCTCCGAACGGTACTTGCCGGTGAGAAAGCCCGCCGCGAGCGCGAAGTACGAGATGACGCCTAGCCCTTCGCGAACGCAGAACTCGGCAAGCGGACCTTCGAATTCGCTGCGCACGCAGAGGTTGTACTGCGGCTGCAGCGTTGCATAGGTCGGGAGCCCTGCGCGCCGGCCGGCATCGAGCGCCTCTCCGAGACGGGCGGCGGTGAGGTTCGACGCGCCGATCGCGCGCACCTTGCCCTGCTCGATCAGGCGCGCGTAGGCGTCGAGCACCTCCTCGAACGGCGTCTTGTCGTCGTCCCAGTGCGACTGGTAGAGGTCGATCGCGTCGACCCTGAGCCGCCGCAGCGACAGGTCGACCTCGCGCATGATGCAGTCGCGGCGGAGGCACCGGTAACCGAGGCCGACGTCCGCGCCCACCTTGGTCGCGATCACGACGTCGTCATGGCGGCCGCGGCGCGCGATCCAGTTGCCGATCACCGTCTCGGATTCGCCGCCGGTGTGGCCGGGCGCCCAGCGCGAATACGAGTTCGCCGTGTCGATCAGGTTGAATCCGGCGCCGACGAACGCGTCGAGCAGGCGGAACGAAGTTGGCTCGTCCGCAGTCCACCCGAGTACGTTGCCGCCGAAGGCGAGCGGTGCGACCTCGAACCCCGTGCTGCCGAGCTTACGTCGCTGCATCGGCTGCTCCATTACGTCGTCGCGAAGCCGCGAACCAGTGCCTCCACCGCGGCGCGGGCGTTGGTGAGGATCGGCGTTCCGTCGCCGACCAAGAGCGCGTCGAAATCCAGTGTCGCGAGGCGTGCCACGGTCCGGCGCAGCTGCGGTGGGTCGTCGGTGAGGCTCTCGCGGACGAGCGAGCATGCTCCCGGCGGATTGCCGATGATCGCATCGCCGACGACGAGGATCTTCCGCGCGGGCCAGTGGAGCGCGATCTCGCCGGGGGATTTCCCCGCCGCATCGACGACGACGAACGGACCGATCGCCGTGCCCTCGGCGAGCTCGCCGTCGATGATCGTCCCCGGCCCCCGCGCGCGCTCGGCGTCAGCGGGGTGGATCAGCGTCCGGGCGCCGGTGCGCGCCCGCACGGCGTTGGCGGCACGCGAGTGATTGCGATTGGTGAGGACGATCGTCGCGACGCCGAGCTCGGCGAGGCGTGCCAGCGTCTCCGGGTCCGGCTCGACCGGATCGATGCAGACGTTGCCTTGCGCGTGCGGAACGAAATAGCCGTTGAAGTCGTAGCCGTGGGGTTCGGAGCGGCGACTCCAGGTGAAGATGCCGGGGAGAAGTTCGTGCATGATTTCGCGACCGTGGTAGGTTGACTGCAACGATACGATAAACGCGACCCGCTGCCCAGCCGGCACAGCCACTGAGCCGGCATAGCCACTGAGCCGGTAAGGCCACGAAGCCATGCGTGACGTCCTCATCGTCGTCGACATCCAGAACGACTTCCTTCCCGGAGGCGCCCTCGGCGTTCCCGACGGTGACGCGGTGGTGCCGCTCGTCAATCGCCTCGCGACACGCTTCGAGCACGTCGTGCTCTCGCAGGACTGGCACCCGCCGCAGCACCTGTCGTTCGCGTCGTCGCATGCTGGGCGCGCGCCGTTCGAGGTGATCGAGCTTCCGTACGGCCCGCAGATCCTGTGGCCGGATCATTGCGTGCAGGGCACGCACGGCGCCGAGTTCGCTCCCGGGCTCGCGATCGCCCACGCGGAACTCATCGTGCGCAAGGGCTTCCGCGCGGCGATCGACAGCTATTCGGTGTTCTGCGAGGCCGATGCGACGACGTCGACCGGGCTCGCCGGATATTTGCACGAGCGCGGATTCGAGCGCGTCGTGCTCGCCGGGCTCGCGACCGACTTCTGCGTCGCGTGGTCGGCGATCGACGCGAGGCGGCGCGGGTTCGAGGTTGTCGTCGTCGAGGACGCGTGCCGGGCGATCGATACGTCGGGGTCGCTCGCCGGCGCCTGGCGGCGGATGACCGACGCCGGAGTCGTTCGCACGACGTCGGCGGAGATGTAGCCGCGCAGGAGCGCGACGACGTCGGGCCGATCCCAGTCGGCCGGGCCAACGTGGCGCGCGAGCTCGCGCCCATCGCGCCCGATCAGGATCGTCGTCGGCAGCGCCATGCCGCCGACACGCGCGAGCGCGCGAGCCGAGGCGTCGACGTAAACGTGAAGTGCGCGGACGTCGAACTCGTCGAAATAGCTCGTCACCGCGGCGAGCCCGCCGCGGTCGATCGACAGCGCGACGACCTCGAAGTCGGGGCCACCGAGGAGCGCTTGCAGGTGGTCGAGCGTCGGCAGCTCCTGGCGGCACGGCGGGCACCACGTCGCCCACAGATTCAGCAGGATCACGCGGCCGCGGAAATCCGCGAGGTGTCGCGCGTGCCCGTTGACGTCGACGAAAGCGAGGTTCGGCAGCGCTTGCGGCGCTGGCGCATGGTCGAAGGGGCCGCCGGCGAGGGCGAGTGTCGCGAATGCGCCGCCGACGGCCACCGGCGTCGGCAGCAAAGCCGCGGCGCGGACTATTTGCGGCGCCGGTGGCGTGGCTCCCGCGGCGCTCGCGGCGGCGAGGAAAAGCGCGACGAGCCATCGCGCCGCGCCGTGGTGCACGATACGGCCTCTACGACGAACCCGCCTCCGCCATCTCCCATCCATGGACGCCCTCGAAGCGCTCTCGACCCGGACCAGTCCCGCCACCCTCACCGATCCCCCGCCCGATCCCGCCACGATGGAGCGCCTTCTCGCCGCGGCGATGCGCGCTCCCGACCACGGGCGGTTGCGGCCGTGGCGGTTCATCATCATAGACGGTGACGCGCGAAAGGCGTTCGGCGCCGTGCTCGCCGAAGCGCTCCGCGCACGCGAGCCCGCCGTCGCCGACGTGGTGCTCGCAAAGGAGCGCGCGAAACCGCTGCGCGCGCCGCGCATCGTCGTCGTCGCGGCGGCGCTTCGCGATCATCCCGGCGTGCCGCAGATCGAGCAGGTGATCGCCGCGGGTGCTGCCGCCGAGAACCTGCTCGTCGCCGCCCACGCTGCGGGCTTCGGCGGATTCTGGCGCACCGGCGCCGCCGCCTACGACGATACGGTCAAGCGGGCATTGGGGCTGGCGCCCGGCGACGCAATCGTCGGGTTCATCTACCTCGGCACACCCGCCGCCGCGGTGGCGCCTCCCGCACCCGATCGCGGCGCGCGCGTCGTCCAATGGACGGGCTCGATGGGGAGCGGCAACCCGTCCGTCTGACCGGGGACCCGCGGCCCCTCCGCCTGACGCTACGCCCGCCTGACGCAGCATCAGGCCGGGCGCGTGCGCTCACCCTCCGGCGTGAGGAAGAGATCCGGCAGCGGCGCCATCGACGGATCGACCGCATAGGCATTGAAGTCGGTGACGCCCTCTTCGCGCAGCACGTCCTCGTCGATCAGGAAGCGCCCGTTGCGTGCCTGCGATGGTGACGCGACGATCGCGTGGGCCGCATCGGCGACGATCTCGGGCTTGCGGCAGCGGCGCACGTCGATCCCCGGCAGCATGCGCAGCGCCTCGGTCGCGATCACCGTCCGCGGCCACAGCGCGTTGATTGCGACGCCCTGCTCGGCAAATTCCTGCGCGAGTCCGAGCGTGACGAAGCTCATGCCCATCTTGGCGAGCGTATAGGCGAGGTGCGGCCCCCACCAGCGCGGCTCGAGCGTCGGCGGCGGCGCGAGCGTCAGGATGTGGGGATTCGCGGATCGCAACAGATGCGGCAGGCACGCCTGCGCGCACGCGTAGGTTCCACGCGCATTGACGGCGTGCATCAGGTCGAAGCGCTTCATCGGCGTATCGAGGGTTCCCCGCAGCCAGATCGCGCTCGCATTGTTGACGAGGATGTCGATGCCGCCGAACTGCCCGACCGTGCGCTCGACGGCGGCGTGAATCTCGGCGTCGTCGCGGATGTCGCAGCGAATGGCGAGCGCGTGGCCGCCGGCTTCCTCGATCGCCGCGGCCGCCGTGTGGATCGTTCCCGGCAGCCGCGGATCGGGCTCGGTCGACTTCGCCGCCACCGCGACGTTGGCGCCGTCGCGCGCGGCCCGAAGCGCGATCGCGAGGCCGATACCGCGCGACGCGCCGGTGATGAACAGGGTCTTGCCTTGCAGCGTGCTCAAGAACACTCCTCCCGGCGCCGGTGCCGGATTATATGGTCACGGATTGGCGCCAGGAGTACACCGCGCAGTGGAGAACGCGCGGTCAGGCCGGCGCCGCGGCGGTCCGCGCGACCCAGTGCGAGCGCAGCGGTTTCAGCACCAGCAACGCGAGCAGCGCAGTGATCACGTCGAGCACGATGACGATCACGAACACCGTCGTCCAGCTGCCGGTCGTCTCGCGGATCCACGCCGCCACCGGTCCTCCGAGCACCGAGCCGACGCCCTGCGCAATGTAAAGGAAGCCGTAGTTGGTGGTGGCGAACTGTGTGCCGAAGAGATCGGTCAGCGTCGACGGGAACAGCGAGAAGATCTCGCCCCAGCCGAAGAACACCAGGCCCGTCAGCACGACGAACACCGCCGCGTTGTGCGCGAACAGCAGCAACAGCAGGATCGCGAGCGCTTCGAGCGCGAACGCGATGAACATCGTGTTCTCGCGCCCGATGTGATCCGAGACCCAGCCGAAGAACGGCCGCGTGACACCGTTGGTCGCGCGCGACAGCGTGAGCGACAGCGGCAGCGCGGCGAGGCCCAGCACCAGCGTGTCCTTGACGCCGAAGTCGGCGGCGAACGGCCCGACCTGCGACACGACCATGAGGCCGCTCGTCGCCATCATCGACATCATGATGAACATCAGCCAGAACACCGGCGTGCGCAGCATCTCCGCCGCGCGGTAGCTCGTCTGCGACTGGCGGCTCGCCTGCCGCGCCGCGAGCGCCTGCGCCGCCTCGGGCTTCCAGCCTGCCGGCGGAATCCGGAACGCCTGGCTCACGACGACGCCGACGACGAGCTGGATCCAGCCCCAGACGATCAGCGTCTGCGCGTAGCCCGCGTGCGGAATCATGTCCGCGATCGGGAACGACGTGATGATCGCGCCGGCGCCATAACCCGCGGCGGCGATCCCGGCCGCGAAGCCGCGGCGGTCGGGAAACCAGCGCACCATGTGCCCGATGATGCCGACGTAGACGATGCCGGTGCCGAAGCCGCCGATGATGCCGTAGGTGAAGTAGAGCGCCCACAGGTTATCGACGTGGGCCGACAGCACCCAGCTCAGTCCCGAGAGAATGCAGCCGACCGAGATCAGTAAGCGCGGGCCGAAGCGGTCGACGAGCCACGCCTGGATCGGCGAGCAGAACGTCTGCAGCACGATCAGGAGCGAGAACGTGACCTGCAGTTGGGCGAGCGTCGATCCGAGCTTGCCCTGCAGCGGGTGGATGAACAGCGTCCACGTGTACTGCGGGCTCGAGATCGACATCATCGCAACGAAGCCCAGCACCATCTGCCACCAGCGGTTCAGGTACCACGGGGTGGCGCCTGTCGAAACCTGCACGGTCTCCGTCGACATGCTTCCTCCTGAAGTCGTGGGCTGCGGGACTGCAAGGTTCCGCCTTGTCGCGGCGCGACGCAAGGGGTTTGTTCAGACGCGCTCGATGATCATCGCGATGCCCTGCCCGACGCCGATGCACATTGTGCAAAGCGCACGGCGGCCGCCGCTCGCCTCGAGCTGGTTGAGCGCGGTCGTCACGAGGCGCGCTCCCGACGCACCGAGCGGATGGCCGATCGCGATCGCGCCGCCGTTGGCATTGACGTGCGCGGCGTCGTCCGGAAGGCCGAGGTCGCGCGTCACCGCGAGCGCCTGCGCGGCGAACGCCTCGTTCAACTCGATCACGTCCATTGCCGCGAGCGTGAGTCCGGTGCGCGCGAGAAGCTTCTTCGTTGCCGGAGCCGGCGCGAAGCCCATGATGCGCGGCGCGATCCCGGCGACCGCCGCGCCGACGATGCGCGCGCGCGGCGTCAGCCGATGGCGCGACGCAGCAGCCTCGGTCGCGACGACGAGCGCGCAGGCGCCGTCGTTGATCCCCGATGCATTGCCCGCGGTGACACTGCCGTCGGGGCGGACGACTCCCTTCAGCTTCGCGAGCGCCTCGGATGTGGTTGCGGGGCGCGGATGCTCGTCGGTGTCGACGCGCACGGCGTCGCCCTTCTTCGACGCGACCGACACCGGCACGATCTCGCGCGCGAAGAAGCCCGCGGCGTGCGCCGCACCCCAGCGTCGCTGGCTACGCAGCGCAAAGGCATCCTGGTCGGCGCGCGCGACGTGGAACTCGTCTGCGACGTTCTCGGCGGTCTCGGGCATCGAGTCGATGCCGTATTGCGCCTTCATCCGTGGATTGACGAAGCGCCAGCCGATCGTCGTATCGAAGATCGTCGCGCTGCGCGAGAACGGCGTCTCGGCCTTGCCGAGCACGAACGGCGCGCGCGACATGCTCTCGACCCCGCCGGCGACGAAGAGCTCGCCTTCGCCCGCCTTCACCGCGCGCGCGGCGATCGCGATCGCGTCCATGCTCGAGCCGCAGAGGCGGTTCACCGTGGTCCCCGGCACTTCGGGCGGAAGCCCCGCGAGCAGCAGCGCCATGCGCGCGACGTTGCGGTTGTCCTCGCCGGCCTGGTTCGCGCTGCCTAGGATGACGTCGTCGACCGCGCCCCAGTCGACGCCGGGACTGCGCTCGACGAGCGCGCGGATCGGGAGTGCCGCGAGGTCGTCGCAGCGCACGGCCGCGAGCGCTCCGCCGTAACGCCCGAAAGGGGTGCGGATCGCATCGCAGATGAAGGCTTCGGTCATCGAGGCTCTCGTATCGTGGAAGGGTTGCGCGACCAGGTCGTGAAGCGACCGCCCGAGCGCGCGAGCTCTTCGAGGAGCGGCGCCGGCGTCCAGAAATCGGGGCCGAAGCGCTCGCGGTAGCGCAGGATCGCGTCGTACACGGTGGCAAGGCCGACCGCGTCGGCATCGTACATCGGGCCGCCGCGCCATCGCGGGAAGCCATAGCCGAAGAGCCACACCATGTCGATGTCGAGCGCGCGTGCGGCGACACCTTCTTCGAGAATGCGCGCACCTTCGTTGACCATCGACCACACGCAGCGCTCGACGATCTCGACTGCGGGAATCTCGCGCCGCTCGATGCCCGCGGCACGCGAGTGTGCGACGATCAGCCCTTCGATCTCGGGATCGGGAAGCGGCGTGCGACGACCCTGCTCGTAGCGATACCAGCCGGCTCCCGTCTTCTGGCCGAGGCGGCCGCGCTCGCAGACCTGGTCGAGGAGATTACAGTCGCGCACGCCCGGCTGGCGCAGATGGGCGCGCGCCTTGCGGTTCGCCCAGCCGATGTCGAGGCCCGAAAGATCGGCGACGGCGAACGGTCCCATCGCGAAGCCGAAATCGACCAGCGCGTGGTCGACGTCCTGCGGCAGCGCCCCTTCCTCGAGCAGGAAGAAGGTCTCGCGCGTGCGCTGCATCAGCATCCGGTTGCCGACGAAGCCATCGGCACCGCCGACGGCGACCGCGACTTTGCCGAGCGCGCGTGCGACATGCATCGCCGTCGCGAGCACCGCTGGAGCCGTGAGCGGTGTGCGCACGTTCTCGACCAGGCGCATCACGTTGGCCGGGCTGAAGAAGTGCATGCCGACGACGTCGTGCGGGCGCTGCGTGAAGCCCGCGATCGTCGCGACGTCGAGGTACGACGTGTTGGTCGCGAGCACCGCCTCCGGCTTCGCGATCGCGTCGAGCTTCTCGAAGACCTGGCGCTTGACGCCGAGGTCCTCGAACGCCGCCTCGACGATGAGATCAGCGTCGCGCAGCGCCGCCCAGTCGAGCGTCGGCGCGATGCGCGCGATGCGCTCGTCCATCGCGGCCTGCGCGAGGCTTCCGCGCTCTACGCTCGCCGAATAGTTGCGCCGGATGCTCTCGATGCCGCGCGCAAGCCCTGCGGCGTCGGCGTCGAGCAGCGTGACGGGGATGCCGGCATTGGCGAAGCACATCGCGATCCCGGCGCCCATCGTCCCGGCGCCGACCACACCCACACGACGAACTTCGCGCGGCTTCACGTCGGGTGCGAGCCCCGGCACCTTCGCCACTTCGCGCTCGGCGCGGAACGCGTAGCGCAGCGCCGCCGACTGCTCCGACGCGCGCAACTCGAGAAAGAGCTCGCGCTCACGCGCGAGGCCTTCGGGAAGCGCGAGCGCCGCGGCGGCGGCGAGCGCGTCGATGGCGGCCTGCGGTGCGCGCTGTCCCCGCTGCCGTTTCGCTGCGTCGGCACGCGCGCGCGCGAAGAGCTCGTCGCTCGCGGCCGGCGCCGGCAGTGCGCCGGTCTTCCTCACAGTGGTGGGATTCGCCGCAAGGCGCTTCGCGGCGGCGATCGCGCTCGTGACGAGGTCGTCACCGGCGATCTCGTCGATCGCGCCCGCGGCAAGCGCCTCGACCGCGCCGACGGGCTCGCCGCCGACGATCATCTCGAGCGCGCGCTCGAAGCCGACGAGCCGCGGCAGGCGCTGCGTGCCGCCGGCGCCCGGCAGCAAGCCGAGCTTCACCTCAGGCATGCCGACGCGCGCACCCGGCACGGCGACGCGGTAATGGCAGGCGAGCGCAATCTCGAAGCCTCCGCCGAGCGCCGTGCCGTGAAGCGCCGCGACCACCGGCTTCGTCGAATCTTCGATCGCCTGCGTGAGCTCGGGGAGCTGCGGCGGCTCGGGCGCGCGGTCGAGCTCGGCGAGATCCGCACCGGCAATGAAGGTCCGGCCGGCGCAGGCGATCACCACCGCGTCGACGCCGGAATCGGCGTTCGCGCGCCGCAGCGCGTCGAGGAGACCGGCGCGGACCGTCGTCGACAGCGCGTTGACCGGCGGATGATCGACGGTGACGACGGCGATGCGATCGCGCCCGAGCGTGCCGACAGGAGTCATGAATCAGTACGTTTCGATATGCAGGCGGCTCTTCGCGAGGAGCGCGGGCTTCAGGCTATCCCAGTCGAGGTCGTGCGTGCGGCAGACGTCGCGGAACGCGTCGATGACGCCGCCCTCCATCCCCTTCAACCCGCACAGATAGATGAAGCAGTCGTCGTCGACCAGCATCCGCGCGACCTTGTCGCCGCGCTCGCGGATGCGATCCTGCACGTAGCGCTTCGGCTCGCCGGGGACGCGCGAGAACGCGAAATTGATGTCGATGAAGTCCGTCGGGAGCTTCATCAGCGGACCGAAGTACGGCAGCTCCTGCGCGACGCGCGCGCCGAAGAAGAGCAGCAGCTCGCCGCCTTCGTTAAGCGCGCGGCGCCTGCGCCGCCGCTCGGTCATCGCGCGCATCGGCGCCGAGCCGGTGCCCGTGCAGATCATCATCAGCGACGAGCCGGGGTGATTGGGCTTGAGGAAGCTCGTGCCGTAGGGCCCGACGATCTTCACCTCGTCGCCGATCGCGAGGTCGCAGAGGTAGTTCGACGCGACGCCGCGCACGGCCCTGCCATTGCGATCGGCGGTGACGCGCTTCACCGTGAGCGCAACGTTGTTGTAGCCGGGACGCTCGCCTTCGCGCGGACTCGCGACCGAGTAGAGGCGAACGTAGTTGGGGTTGCCGCCGGCATCGGTTCCCGGCGGAACGATGCCGAGCGTCTGCCCTTCCAGCAGCGGGAACGCGGTATTGCCGAAATCGAGCACGAGGTGGCGGATGTCGGCCGACGCGTGGTCGGAGGTCAGCCGATAGTTGCCGGTGACCTTCGCGATCGCAGGCTTCGCGACCGAATAGAGGTTGACGTACGGATGCGCGGCCGACCACGGCGGAGTCGCCGGCCCACCCTGCCCGGCGGTCGCGATCTCGGTGAGTGTGCGCACTTCGGACGGCACTTCGGCCGGTGTCCTGGGCTCGAGCTCGACGGACGGCGGCAGCGCGTCCCACGCGAGTTGCTCGTCCAGGGTGTACGGCGTCGATTTCAGCACCGGGTGCCAGTGATCGATCGCGCCGGTCGGGCACGGCGCGACGCACGAGTGACAGCCGCCGCACACCGCGAAATCGACGACGTAGTTGCGCTCGTCGTGGCTGATCGCGTGAACCGGACAGCTCGCCTCGCAGGTGTTGCAGCGAATGCAGACCTCTGGATCGATCAGGTGCTGCAGTGCGTAGTCGGCGCTCGGGGCTGCGGTGGGCATGCTCAGCTCCGGTTCGCTCGCCGCAGCGCGCTTGCGTTCATCGCGATACCCGGTCCTAATTGAAGCGCACGTACTCGAAGTCGGCCGGCTGGCGATTGATGCCGATTGCCGGCGGGGCGATCCAGCCTGCGAAGCGTCCGGGCTCGACCACGCGTCCCATCAGCGACGCGACGAACGCGCGGTCCTCGGCGGTCGGCAGCCAGCGGTCGACATTCGCGTTCCACATGGCCTCGCTGATCACCTCGCCTTCGGGCGAGACGCGCAACTCGGCGAAGCTCCCGATCCTGCGGTTGAACGCCTTGTGCGGAACTTCGAGGCGCTGCGGCAGCCCGGCCTTCTCGATCACCTTGTTCCAGCGCCCGACGCCGCCCTGCGAATCCCTGGCGAAGTCGTCGCGCAGCACCTCGTTCAGCGCGTTCAGCATCGGCGCTTCCTGGGGGACGAGCCTGCCGCCGACGGCCGCGAGCAGCGGATAGGTCGCATCCTGCAGCGCATGATCGTCGCTGCGCTTCGTCTCGTCGTAGCGTCCCTTGAGTCCGGACGTGTAGAACGTCGCGGCGTTCGACGACCGATCGGCGCCGAAGAGGTCGATCGTCACACTGTAGTGGAAATTGAGATAGCGCTGAATCGTCGGCAGGTCGATGACGCCCGCCGCGCGCAGCCGGTCGGGATCGTCGGTCTTCAATTCGTTCATCACCTGGCAGGTGCGCTGAACGACGCGCGAAACGCCCGATTCGCCGACGAACATGTGATGCGCCTCCTCGGTCAGCATGAACTGCGTCGTGCGCGCGAGCGGCTCGAATCCCGACTCGGCGAGCGCGCAGAGCTGGAACTTGCCGTCGCGGTCGGTGAAGTAGGTGAACATGAAGAGCGACAGCCAGTCGGGCGTCTTCTCGTTGAACGCACCGAGAATGCGCGGGTTGTCGGTGTCTCCCGATCGACGGGTCAGGAGCGCCTCGGCTTCCTCGCGTCCGTCGCGCCCGAAATGCCGGTGCAGCAGGTACACCATCGCCCACAGGTGGCGCCCTTCCTCGACGTTGACCTGGTAGAGGTTGCGCAGGTCGTAGAGCGACGGACAGGTGTTGCCGAGGTGACGCTGCTGCTCGACCGATGCCGGCTCGGTGTCGCCCTGGGTGACGATGATGCGCCGCAGATTGGCGCGATGCTCGCCGGGAACGTCGTGCCAGACGGGCTGCCCCTTGTGCGCGCCGAAATGGATCACCGCGTCAGGCCGCGGCGGGTTGAGGAAGATGCCCCAGCGGTAGTCGGGCATTTTCACGTAGCCGAACTGCGCCCAGCCGTCGCGATCGACGCCGACTGCGGTGCGCAGGTACACGTCGTGCGCCAGCGCACCGTCGGGCCCCATGCTCTTCCACCAGTCGACGAACCGCGGCTGCCAGTGCAGCAGTGCGCGCTGCAGCGCGCGATCGCTGCCGAGGTCGACGTTGTTGGGGATCTTCTCGCTGTAGTTGACGTCCATCAGACGCGCTCCCAGTTGAAGCCGGCCTTGCGGCCGGTTCCGAATACTTTCAATGCACCACCTTCTCCGACCGCATTGGGGCGCGTGAAGATCCAGTTCTGCCACGCCGACAGTCGGCCGAAGATGCGCGTTTCCATCGTTTCACCCGCGCCGAAGCGCAGGCTCGCCTCCATTCCGGTCAGTGCGTCCGGTGAGAGGCTCGCGCGCTCCTCGAGCACGATGCGGATCTCGTCGTCCCAGTCGAGGTCGTCGAGCGCGGCGGTGACGAGCCCGAGCGCTTCGGCGTCGCGTGCCGCGAGCTTCGCGCTGATCGCGGCACGCAGCTTGGCGAGCGGTTCGGTCTCGCCATAGAAGCGCGCATCGAGCCGCGAGCGTCCGTCGACGCGCGGATAGGCGCCGAAGTTGCGCGGCGAGAGCGCGATCGCGCGCGCCTCGGCGGGATCGTCGGGGACGTCGAGCATGTAGCTGCGGTCGGCCGCCAGCGCCAGCTCGAAGAGCGTTCCGGCGAACGCCGACTCCGGCCGGATCAGTGCGACGAGCGTGCGTGAGCTCGTTTCGAGGCGCGCCAGCGTGCGGCGCAATAGACCGGTCGTCTCGCGCACGAACCAGTGCGCCGCGTGCTTGTCGAGCGCGGCGTCCGCGGCGAGCACGGCGTCGGGGTCGCCCTCGGTTTCGAGGATCCAGGTGCCGATGTCGAGATGGTTCGTGCGCAGCATCAGGATCGCGTCGTCGAGCTCGCGGCCCATCCTGAGCGGCCACCAATCGGCTCCGGCAGCGACGATCGCGTCGATGCTCTCGGGCTGCGCTGCGCCGGCCTGCCCTGGCCCGATCTGTGCTGCGTCGGGTGCGCGGACAGTGATGGTCGCGCGTCGCGCCGCAGCGTCGATCGACGCGTCGACGAACGCGTAGTGGTAACCCTTTTCGTCGATGCGTCGCTCGAGCGGCGTCAGCGTGACGCCCTTCGCGTCGCGCGGGCGGTCGCTCGCCTCGGCGAGCTCGAGCGCGCGCTTTCGCACCTCGGCCGCAAAGTCCTTCGGCTTCACGATCGCGTCGACGAGCCGCCAGTCCTTCGCGCGCTGCCCGCGGATGCCCTCGGTCGTCGTGCAGAAGACGTCGGCGAGGTCGTGGCGCACCCGGCGCTTGTCGGTGAGGCGCGTGAGGCCGCCGGTTCCCGGCAGCACGCCGAGCAGCGGCACCTCAGGGAGACTCACTGCCGACGAGCTGTCGTCGACCAGCATGATCTCGTCGCAGGCGAGTGCGACCTCGTAGCCTCCGCCCGCCGTGGTGCCGTTGCACGCGGCGAGAAACTTGAGGCCCGAGTGTCGGCTCGAGTCCTCGATGCCGTTGCGCGTTTCGTTGGTGAACTTGCAGAAGTTCACCTTCCACGCATGCGAGGACGTGCCGAGCATGAAGATGTTGGCGCCCGAGCAGAAGACGCGCTCCCTCGCGCTCGTCAGCACGACGGTGCGCACTTCGGGATGCTCGAAGCGGATGCGCTGGATCGCGTCGTGAAGCTCGATGTCGACGCCGAGGTCGTACGAGTTCAGCTTCAGCTTGTAGCCGGGGCGGATGCCGGCATCCTCGTCGACGTCGAGCGCGAGTGTGGCCACCGGGCCGTCGAACGAGAGCCGGTAGTGGCGGTAGCGGTCGGGCTGGGTCTCGTAATCGACGAGCGCGGGTGCCGTCGCGCTGACGTCTGCAACCTTCGTGTCCATGTCGGGCCTCCTCCTGGAACGGCGTCAGGCGGCGATCGCCGCACGCAGCCGCGCGAGGCTCTCGGCCGGCGTTTCGCCCGACGTCACGACGGTCGCGTCGGCGGCGCGATAGAGCGGCTCGCGCGCGGCGAGGATCCGCTTCAGGTCGTCGAGCGCATCGTCGTTCCCTGCCATCGGCCGAAAATCCCCCTGCGCGAGCACCCGCGCCATGTGCTCCGCCGGCTCGGCGCGGATCCACACCGTGTAGCAGCTCGCGAGGAGCGCCTTGAAGCCGTCCTCTTCGGCGACGATGCCGCCCCCGGCGATGATCACCGCGCGCTCGTGCTCGTGCAGCACGCGGTCGAGCGCCTTGCGTTCGAGCCGCCGGAACCCCGCCTGGCCGTAGAGTGCCATGATCTCGCTCATCGGAAGCCCGGTCTCGCGCGCCACTTCACGGTCGAGATCGACGAGGGGCACCTTGAGTTCCTTCGCGAGCAGCGTGCCGAGCGTCGTCTTGCCGGCTCCGCGCAATCCGATCAGCGCGATCCGGCGGCGACGGGTCGCCTCCTCCTGGCCGAAATCGCGCATCAGGCGGAAGATCACCTCCTCCATCCGGTGGCTCGGCAGGCGCTCGAGAAAGCGCCGGATGAGACGCCGCTCGACCGAATCGTGCGTCTCCGCCGTCAACAGGTCGGCGAGCCCGACGCCGAGCGCCGCGGTGACGCGGCGCAGCAGCATCACCGAGATATTCCCTTCGCCGGATTCGACGTGACCGAGGTAGCGCTCGGAGACGTGCGACTGCTTCGCGAGCGCCTTGCGCGACAGGCCGCAGCGCTCGCGCGACTCGCGCACGCGCCTGCCGAGCGTGCTCAGGAAGAAGGCGTCGTCGTCGCTCGGCGCGTCGCGCGGCGGCACGTCGTCGAGTGACGCGATACCGCCGCCGGCGAGCCCGTCGCCGGTCAGGTGGACGCCGGTGAGACCGTCAGCGGTGCGGCCGTTGGCGCCGAGGGCGTCGCGCTCATGGTCGTCGGGGATCATCGTTCATCCGGTTGTGGGGTCATCCGGCCATCCTGATGCAATATACTGCATTGCGTGCAATCGGACGGTCAAGAACCGGATCGAGGAGCGAGGATCGAAGCCATGTCTACGGCAATCGATTTCATGTTGACAGCCGCGGACACGTAATATCATGCTTCGCTCGATTCGCATGGAGGAGACCGTGCCCGCGCTGAGTCACGCCGATCACCGAACGAGCCCGCCGGTTCTCGACATCCCGCGTGACTACAACGCGGCGGCCGATCTGATCGGGCGCAACCTCGCCGCCGGGCGCGGCGACAAGATCGCCTACATCGACGATGCCGGCTCGTACAGCTTTGCCGAGCTCGACCGGCGCACGTCGCAGTTCGCGAACCTCCTGCGCAAGCTCGGCGTCACTGCCGAGCAGCGCGTGCTGGTCTGCGTCCACGACACGATCGACTTTCCGACGGTGTTCCTCGGCGCGATCAAGGCAGGCGTGGTCCCGGTCGCCGTCAACACGCTGCTCACCGCGGCGGATTACCAGTACATGCTGGCCGACAGCCGCGCGCAGATCGCGATCGTGTCGGAGCCGCTGCTGCCAACGTTCGAGGCGCTGCGCCCGAAGCTTCCGCAGCTGCGCCGGATCCTCGTCGCCGATCCGGGTGCGAGCGGCCCCGACGCGCTCGCCGCGGCGATTGCCGGCATGCCGACCGATACCGCCATCGCGCCGACGACGAAGGACGATGCCTGCTTCTGGCTCTACTCGTCGGGCTCGACCGGCGCGCCGAAGGGCGCCGTGCACGTCCACAGCAGCCTGATCGAAACCGCCGAGCTCTACGCGGTCCCGGTGCTCGGCATCGAGGAGCGCGACGTCGTCTTCTCGGCGGCGAAGCTCTTCTTCGCCTACGGGCTCGGCAACGGCCTGAGCTTCCCGCTGGCGGTGGGCGCGACGACGGTGCTGATGGCCGAGCGCCCCACGCCGGCCGCGGTGAGCCGGCGCCTGCGCGAGCGCCAGCCGACGATCTTCTATGGCGTGCCCACGCTCTACGCGGCGATGCTCGCGAGCGACGATCTGCCGCAACGCGGCGAGGTCGCGTTGCGTCGCTGCGCGTCGGCCGGCGAAGCGCTTCCCGAGCAGATCGCGAGGCGCTGGGCCGAGCGCTTCGGCGTCGACATCCTCGACGGCATCGGCTCGACCGAGATGCTGCACATCTTCCTCTCCAATCGTCCGGACGACGTCCGTTACGGCACCACCGGCAAGGCGGTGCCGGGCTACGAGCTGCGCATCGTCGACGACGAGGGCAGGCCCGCGCCGAAGGGCGAGCTCGGCGAGCTGCAGATCAAGGGCACGACCGCCGCCGCGATGTACTGGAACAATCGCGCGAAGACGCGGACGACGTTCGTCGGCGAATGGACGCGGAGCGGCGACAAGTACCGCGTCGACGAGGACGGCTACTACGTCTACGGCGGCCGCAGCGACGACATGCTGAAGGTGAGCGGCATCTACGTGTCGCCGGTCGAGGTGGAGAGCGCGCTGATCAGTCACCCCGCGGTGCTCGAAGCCGCGGTGATCGGTCGCGAGGACGAGGACCGGCTGACGAAGCCGGCCGCGTACGTCGTGCTGAAGCCCGGCCACGCGCGCTCGGACGCGCTAGCCGAGGAGCTCGGGCAGTTCGTCAAAGCGAAGCTCGCTCCGTACAAGTATCCGCGCTGGGTCTCGTTCGTCGACGAGTTGCCGAAGACGGCGACCGGCAAGATCCAGCGTTTCAAGCTGCGGGCTCAGGTAGCCGGCTGACAGTTGACGCCGCTTCGCCGCCGCATCCCGCGCCTGCACTGCAACTGGAACGTTATTCACGGGAGGGAGACCAGAGATGAGCATCGACAGGACCCGCCGCGCTGCGCTCGGCGTCATCGCCGGCGCCGCCGGCCTCGCGGTATTGCCGCGCGCCGCGCTGGCACAGGCAAAAAAGATAAAGATCGGCCTGATGCTGCCGTACACCGGCACCTACGCGCAGCTCGGCACCGCGATCACCAACGGCTTCAAGCTCTACATCGAGGAGACGGGTGGCAGACTCGGTGGCATGGACATCGAGTACGCGACCGTCGACGACGAATCGGCGCCGCCGAAGGCGGTCGAGAACATGAACCGGCTCGTTCGCCGCGACAACGTCGACGTTGTCGTCGGCACCGTGCACTCGGGCGTCGCGCTGGCGATGGCCAACGTCGCGCGGCAGACCGGAACGACGCTGGTCATTCCGAACGCCGGCGCCGACGACATCACCGGCTCGCTGTGCGCGCCGAACATCTTCCGCACGTCGTTCACCAACTGGCAGCCCGGCTATGGCACCGGCAGGATGATGGCCGACCGCAGGATCAGGACCGCGGTCACGCTGACCTGGAAGTACGCTGCGGGCGACGAGTCGGTCAACGGTTTCAAGGAAGCATTCACCGCCGGGGGCGGCAAAGTTCTGAAGGAGATGACGCTGCCGTTCCCGAACGTCGAGTTTCAGCCGTTCCTGACCGAGATCGCGGCGCTGAAACCCGACGCGGTCTACGTGTTCTTCGCCGGTGCCGGCGCCGCGAAGTTCGTCAAGGACTACTACGCAGCGGGATTGAAGGGTATCGCGCTCTACGGGTCGGGCTTTCTCACCGACGGCGTCACCGACTCGATCCAGGACGTCGCGCAGGGATTGACCACGGTGCTGCACTACGGCGACGGCATCGACAATCCGAAGAACAAGGCGTTTCGCAGCGCCTACGAGGCGAAGTTCAAGCTGGCGCCCGACGTGTACGCGGTGCAGGGCTACGACGCCGCGCAACTGCTCGCCGCCGGGTTGACCGCGGTCAACGGTGATCTCGCGAAGAAGGACGCGATGTACAAGGCGATGGAGGCCGCGAAGATCGACAGCCCGCGCGGGCCGTTCACGCTGTCGAAAGCGCACAATCCGGTGCAGGACATGTACATCCGCGAGCTCAAGGGTCGCGACAACGTCGTGACCGGCATTGCGGTGAAGGCGCTCGCCGATCCGGCGCGCGGCTGCAAGGCGGCGTAGCCGCGCATCGCGTTTGCGCATAGACTCCCGGCGGGCCGCAAGGCGCCGGGAGTTTTTTTGTCGATGGATCTCGCCTCTCTGCTGATCCAGGCCCTGAACGCGGTCCAGTACGGGCTGCTGCTGTTCGTCGTCGCGAGCGGGCTGACGCTGATCTTCGGCATCATGGGGATCATCAA
Organism: Casimicrobiaceae bacterium; assembly: GCA_036379595.1. Classification (GTDB taxonomy): domain Bacteria; phylum Pseudomonadota; class Gammaproteobacteria; order Burkholderiales; family Casimicrobiaceae; genus VBCG01. Next base: position 43,587 of record DASVGI010000087.1, read on the forward strand.
CCTCGCGCACGGCAGCTTCTACATGATCGGCGCGTACATGGCCTTCGTGCTGGCGAGCGCGACCGGCAGCCTTGCGCTCGCGATCCTGATCGGTGTGCCGCTGGCACTCGCGCTCGGCTGGCTGCTCGAATGGGTGGTGTTCGCGAGGCTTTACCGGCGCGACCACCTCGAGCAGGTGCTCCTGACCTACGGGCTGATCCTGTTCTTCGAGGAGATGCGCAGCATCCTGGTTGGTGACGAAGTGCACAGCGTCGCGATTCCGCAGCTTCTGCGCGCGTCGATCGCGCTCACCAACACGCTGAGCTATCCCGTCTACCGCGTATTCATTTCGGTCGTGTGCGTCGCACTCGCCGCCGGCCTCTACCTGCTGATCCGCCGCACGAAGCTTGGCATGATGATCCGCGCCGGCTCGCACGATCGCGACATGGTCGCGGCGCTCGGGATCAACGTGAACCGCGTGTACCGGATCGTGTTCGCGCTCGGCGTCGGGCTGGCGGCGTTCGCCGGGATGATCGCAGCGCCGGTGTCGACCGTCTATCCCGGCATGGGGAGCGACGTGCTGATCGTGTCGTTCGTGATCGTGGTGATCGGCGGCATCGGCTCCGTGTGGGGGGCGCTCGTCGCCGCGCTGATCATCGGTTTCGCGGACACATTCGGCAAGGTCGTGTTTCCCGAAGCGGCCGGCATCGTCGTCTACCTCGTGATGGCGGCCGTGCTGCTGTGGCGGCCCGAGGGCATCCTGCGCCGGGGCGGCGGATGAAGCGCGCCGTCATCGCGCCGGGGCAGCCGATGAAGCGCGCCGTCGTCGCACCGCGGCCGCGGATGCGACGCGCCGTCGTCGCGCTCGCCTGGCTGGTACTCCTCGGCGTCGTCCTCGCGGCGCCGCAGTTCGCTTCCGCGTATTACACCGAGCTGATCGCGAAGATCCTCGCGTTCGCAATCTTCGCGATGAGCCTCGACCTCCTGATCGGCTTCACCGGCCTCGTCAGCTTCGGCCACGCGGCGTTCTTCGGCATCGCCGCCTATGCGCTCGTGCTGCTGATGCCGCGGGCCGGGTCGATCAGCCTGTGGCTCGCGTTGCCTGCCGCTGTACTTGCGGCGGCGGCGGCTGCGTTCGTGATCGGCATCTTCGTGCTGCGCACCCGCGGCGTGTACTTCATCATGGTCACGCTGGCGTTCGCGCAGATGGTCTATTCGCTCTTTCACGACACGCGGATCGGCGGCGGCTCCGACGGCGTGTTCCTCCGGTCGCGTCCCGACGCGTCGCTGTTCGGGTTCACACCGTTCGACCTCGGCAACGGCCTGCACGCGTACTACTTCGTCGTCGCGATGCTCGTCGTGACGCTGGTGCTGCTCGAGCGCGTGCTGCGCTCGCCGTTCGGGCGCGTGCTCGCCGGCATTCGCAGCAACGAGCATCGGATGCGGTCACTCGGCTACCCGACTTATCTCTACAAGCTCGGTGCGTTCACGCTCGCCGGCGCGCTCGCCGGCCTCGCCGGATTCTGCTACGCGGTGCTGTTCGCGTTCGTCAATCCCGAGCTCCTGTCGTGGCATCGGTCGGGCGATGCGATCCTGATGGTGATTCTCGGCGGCATGGGCAGCCTCGCCGGAGCGATCGCCGGTGCGGTGGCGTTCGTCGCCATGCAGGAATTTTTCTCGCAGCTCACCGGGCACTGGCTGCTCCTGATGGGTGCGGTGATCGCGCTCACGGTCGTGTGCCTGCCGGGCGGGCTCGCCGCGGTGCCCGACCGGATCCGCCGTGCGCGAGAGGCGAGGCGCGCCGATGGCTGAATCGCTGATCGCGGATCGGCTGACGCGCTACTTCGGCGGCCTCGCAGCGAATCAGGACGTGAGCCTCGCGCTGCGCAGCGGCGAGCTTCACGCGCTGCTCGGCCCGAACGGAGCCGGCAAGTCGACGTGCATCAACCTGCTGTCGGGAGACCTCGCGCCGACCTCCGGGCGCGTGCTTCTCGGCGAGCGCGACATCACGCGGCTCCCCTCGCACCAGCGCTCGCGGATCGGCATCGGGCGAAGCTTCCAGCGCACCAACGTCTTCCCCGGATTCACCGCGTTCGAGAACTGCCGGCTAGCCGCGCAGTCGCGCCGGCCGCGCCCGTGGCACGTGCTCACCGATGCGCTGCGCTATAGCGACGCGCGCGACGCGGCCGACGCGGCGCTGGCGCGTGTGGGCCTTGCGGACCGCGGGCACGTCGTCGCGGGAACGCTGTCCCACGGCGAGCAGCGCCAGCTCGAGATCGCGATGGTGCTCGCCACCGGAGCGACCGTGCTCCTGCTCGACGAGCCACTCGCCGGCATGGGCGCGGACGAATCGGCACGGATGGTCGGGCTCCTGAAGACGCTGCGCGCCGAGCATGCGATCCTGCTGGTCGAGCACGACATGGATGCAGTGTTCGCGGTGGCCGACCTCATCACCGTGCTGGTGAACGGGCAGGTGCTCGCCAGCGGAACGCCCGAGGCGATTCGCGCCAGCGCCGACGTGCAGCGCGCCTACCTCGGTCACGACGAGGCGGCCAATGCCTGAAGCGCTGCTGCAGAGCGTCGGCCCGCACGCTGCACCGCTGCTGCAGGGCGTCGGCCTGCACACGTTCTACGGCGCGAGCCACGTGCTGCACGGTGTCGATTTCGCGATCGCTCCCGGCGAAGCCGTCGGACTGATGGGTCGAAACGGCATGGGCAAGACGACGCTATTGAAGACGCTGCTCGGCCTCGCCCGCCCGCGCGCCGGCGCGGTGCTCGTCGGGGGCGCCGACATGACGCGCGCACCGACATACCGGATCGCGCAGCAGGGAATCGCCTACGTTCCGGAGGGGCGCGGCATCTTTCCGACGCTCTCCGTGCGCGAGAACCTCTTGATGGCCGCGCGCGCGACCGGCGGACAGCGCGACTGGACGCTCGACCGCGTGCTGGCGACGTTTCCGCGCCTCGCCGAGCGGATCCATCACGGTGGCGCTCAGCTTTCCGGCGGCGAGCAGCAGATGCTGACCATCGCCCGCGCGCTGATGACCAATCCGAAACTCCTGCTTCTCGACGAGGCGACGGAGGGACTGGCGCCCCTGATCGCGCGCGAAGTCTGGCGCATCGTGCGCGAGATCACCGCCGGTGGCATCGCCGCCGTCATCGTCGACAAGAACCACGCCGCGGTGACGGCGACCACCACACGCTCGGTGATCCTGGTCAAGGGCCGCGTCGTCTTCGACGGCACGAGCGCCGAGCTGCGCACACGCGGCGACGTGATCCGGCAACATCTCGGCGTATGAGTCTCGGCGTATGAAATTCATCGACGTCGAAGGCGGGCGCATCGAGGTCGCGCGCCTCGCTCCCACGCATCGGCGCGCGGGTGCGTCGCCGATCGTGTTCCTGCACGAGGGTCTGGGCTCGGTCGCGCTGTGGCGCGACTTCCCGCGCCAGGTCGCCGATGCGACGGGTTGCGACGCGATCGTCTACTCGCGCATCGGCTTCGGCCACTCGTCACGGCTCGAGAAGCCGTACACGCCGCGCTTCATGCACGACGAGGCGCTCGAGGTTCTGCCGGCGCTGCGCGCGGCACTGCACCTCGAACGTCCGGTCTTCGTCGGGCACTCGACCGGCGCGTCGATGTCGCTGATCCACGCGGCCCACTTCGACACCGCAGGCGTGATCGCGATGGCGCCGTTCGCCTACGTCGAGGAATTCAACCTGCAGACGATTCGTGATGCACAGGAGCTGTGGCGCAACACCGACCTCCGCGCGAAGCTCGCGCGCTACCACGACGACGTCGACGGTGTGTTCTGGAATTGGAACAACATCTGGCTGTCGCCCGGCTTCAGGACCTGGTCGATCGAGTCGGACCTCGCCGGCATCCGCTGCCCGGTGCTCGCGATCCTCGGCGAAGGCGACCGCTACAGCACCCCGGCACAGATCGCCGCGATCGAGCGCCACGCGGTTCGCGCCGCGCGCTTCGAATCGCTCGTCCTCGCCGACTGCGGCCATTCGCCGCACCGCGACCAGCCCGCAGTCGTCATCGAAGCGATCGTCCGCTTCGTCGAACAGCTCGATACACGGTCGTCCGCGTCGGCGACGCCCGGCTCGGCGCGCGAGCCCGGCCAGTGAGAATTCCGGTCCTGACTTATCACTCGATGGCCGTTCACGGCAACGACTATCGGGGCAACGATCACGTCGCGTTCGCAAGTGACCTGCGCACGATCGCGTCGCTCGGCCTGCGGATTGTCGGCCTCGACGACGTCGTGCGCTCGCATCACGAGGCGGAGCATTCGGCATCGTCGCGAGAAGTCGACAGGGTCGTCGCCATCACGTTCGACGACGGTTCCGATTTCGACGCTCGCGACCTGCCCCACCCGACGTGTGGCCCGCAGCGAAGCATGCTCGACGTGATGCGCGACTTCCGCGCCGCAATCGGGCCTGGCGCGCAACCGGGGCTGCACGCGACGAGCTTCGTCATCGCGTCGCCCGAGGCAAGGTCGATCCTCGATCGGACGTGCATGATCGGCAGGAACTGGTGGCGCGACGACTGGTGGCAGTCGGCGATTGCCACCGGACTGCTCGGCATCGGCAACCACAGCTGGACGCACAATCATCCGTCGCTACCGCCGGAGTTGCGCGCGGCAGGCGGCGCGGGTGGATCGTTTCGCGATGTCGCGAGCTTCGATGTCGCCGAGGCCGAGGTTGCTCAGGCAGCCACGTACATTCGGGCGCAGGCCGACAACCCCGACGCGAGCCTCTTCGCCTACCCGTACGGTGACGCCAGTGACTATCTGATCCGCGAATATATTCCGGTCCACGGAGAACGCATCGGGGTCCGTGCGGCGTTCACGTGCGATGCGCGGCCGGTCACCGAAGCCGCGAGCCGCTGGGCGCTGCCGCGCTACGTGTGCGGCCAGGACTGGCGCTCGCCCGAGGACCTGGTGGCGCTGCTTCGCGACGCAGGCGGGTGAGGCTCGGAAGAGACTCGTCGCGCCACGACGTTCGTGGCGACGGTCTACCGTCGTGACGAACGTCAGAACGGACCGATTGCCGCAGCCTTCGCGATCAACGCCTGTTGCTCGGATTCGGGAAGCGGCCGCGGCCAGTAAACGATCAGGTGCTTGTAACCGGTGTGGCGGAAGCCGGCGCGTAGATCGACGCGCTCGGCGCGCCGATCGCCGACGTAGCCGAAGATCGCGCGAGCGTCGCTGCAGTCCGCGAACACGTAGCGCAGCATCTGCTCGGCGACTCCGCCGATCGCCTTCAGCGTCGCACGGCGCTCGGCCGGGAGGCGCCGGTAGACACGCTCGTCCATGCACATGCCGCCGCAGAGGTAGACGTCGTCAGTCGGCGTCATGTGAACGTAGCCGATCGTCCGCCACGCTCCGTCCATCGTCGCGCGGGCAACGTAGTGCCGCGGGAAATCGGGCGGTGCTCCCCGAAACGAGCGCCGGAAGAGCTCGCCCGCGGCTGCCTCGACGTCGTCGACCTCGACGATGTCGAACCAGCCTTCGGTGCTCGCAGGCAAGCGATAGCGCACGCGAACGCTCATGTCGGGCGCGCGAGCGGAGGCGCCCACGCGAGACGTGCCCGCGCGCGCAGATCGACCGGCGGACGTGACGCGGCGATCGCGGAACCTGACGCGACGGCCGCGCCACCCGGCGCTGTGCCCACGCGCGGCGGCCAGGTCTCGTCGGTCAGGCACTTCCGTACAGCAGCCGTGAGGAAGCGCGACGGTTGCGCGTAGACGTGACGGTCGCCGGCGGAGGCCTGCTGGCGCACGTAGTAGCGCTGCGGAAGCACGAGCGTCAGGTGATCGCGCGCCCGCGTCATCGCAACGTAAAGCAGGCGCCGCTCCTCGTCGATCTCGTCGGCGCGACCGGTTGCCATGTCGGACGGGATGCAGCCGTCGACGCACGAGAGCACCTGCACGACTTTCCATTCCTGCCCTTTCGCCGAGTGGATCGTCGAAAGGGTCAGCCAGTCCTCGTCGAGGAGCGGAGGGCCCGCCTGCGCCGACGTGACCGCCGGCGGATCGAGCGTCAGCTCGGCGAGAAAGCGCTCGCGGCTCGGATACGTCGCGGCGATGTGCCGCAATTGCGCAAGGTCGGGCTCGCGCAGCGCAGCGTCGTCGTAGCGCTCGGCGAGCCGCGGCGCGTACCAGTCGAGGAGCGCGTCCAATTCACCGGGCCACGGGCTGTCCTGCCGGTGCAGCGCCGCGTACACGCGCAGTAATGCGGGCCATGCGTCGGCGGCCGCTGGGGGGACCGTGAATGCGCGCATTGCCGCCGCGGCGTTGTCGCTCGTACCAAGTGCATCGAGCGCATCGAGCCAGCGCGTCGCAGTGGCCGGGCCGACGCCCGGCATCAGGCGCAGCGCGCGAAAGCCCGCGACACGCGCGCGCGGATTCTCGATCCAGCGCAGCACCGACAAGAGATCCTTCACGTGCGACGCTTCGAGAAACCTGAGCCCACCATACTTGACGAACGGAATGTTGCGGCGGGCGAGCTCGAGTTCGAGCATTGCGCTGTGGCTCGACGTGCGAAACAGCACCGCCTGGCGTCGCAGGTCGATGCCGAGCTCGCGATGACGCAACGCCTCGGCGGCGACGAACTCGGCCTGCGCGGTCTCGTCGGCGACGGTGACGACGCGCGGCGTCTCGCCGATGCCGCGCGCCGAAGCGAGGGTCTTCGCAAACCTCTCGCCGGTGGCGGCGATCAGCGCATTCGCCGCGTCGAGGATCGGCGCCGTCGAGCGATAGTTGCGCTCGAGCGCGATCACCGTGGCTGGCGGGTCGTATTGGCGCGGAAAATCGAGGATGTTGCGCACCGTCGCGGCGCGAAAGCCGTAGATCGCCTGCGCGTCGTCGCCGACGACGGTGACGCCGCGGCCGTCAGGCTTCATTGCGCGCAGGATCGCAGCCTGCAACCGATTCGTGTCCTGGTACTCGTCCACGAGCACGTGGTCGAAGCGCGCGCCGATCTCGCGCGCGAGGTCACCCTCCTCCATCGCCATCGCCCAGTAGAGCAGAAGGTCGTCGAAGTCGAGGACCTGCTGCGCCTGCTTCGCTTCGACGTAGGCGGCGAAGAGTCGCGTCAGCGCTTCCTCGTGGTTCGCGCACCATGGGAATGCGTCGCGCAGGACGTCGCGCAGCGGCGCCTGCGCGTTCACGCTGCGCGAATAGATCGCGAGCGAGGTTGCGGCGCCCGGAAAGCGCATCGTGGTTGTCTCGCGTTCCCTGCCCTGCGCGTCGTGGCGCACCAGCGCCATCAGGTCTTCGGCGTCGCCGCGGTCGTGGATTGTGAAGTTCGCCGCGAGCCCGATCCGCTCGGCATATTCGCGCAGGATCCGCGCGCCGATCGCGTGGAAGGTGCCCGACCACGGGAACGTCACTGCTGCATCGCCGCCCTGTCGGCCGAGGGACTTCGCGAGCGTCGCCCCGGCGCGACGCTCGAGCTCGGCGGCGGCGCGGCGACTGAACGTGAGGAGGAGCATGCGCTCCGGCCGCACGCCCTCCTTTACGAGCTCGGCGACGCGATGCGCGAGTGTTGCCGTCTTGCCTGTCCCGGCACCCGCGATGATCAGGATCGGACCGCCCTCACCCCCCCCAACGCCGTGGCGGACGGCGCGAAGCTGCGCTTCGTTGAGGGCGAGAGGTTCGCGCAGGGGCATCAGGAGGCGCTCGAAAGCCGGTTCGGATCGATCGAACGATCGTTCCGAAGCATAGCACGCGACCGCGGCTGCGAGCGGCCCGACGCCGCGAGCGCGACGCCGCCGAACACCTGTCGACTGCGCGCGGCTATTCGGCCGCCGGCCGCCGCGCGACGACGTCGATCAGCGCGGACATGCCGTTGTGGCCGCGACCTTCGCGGATCTCGGCGTCGTAGCTTTCGAGCGTGACGAGCTCCCAGCCGCGGAAACACCGCTCGATCCAATCGCGCGTGTACATGTGCTCGCGGTACGGCGGTCCTCCGGTCGCGTAGTCAACCTGCTCGGGCCGATAGCCTTCGAGGAGGAAGAGTCCGCCGGGCTTCACCGCTCGCCCCATCCGCTCGAACATCGCATCGCGACGTTCCGGCGGCAGGAACTGGATGAAGATCGCGACCAGCGCGTCGTAGCGCACGGCGTCCCAGTGCCACGACTCCATGGCGTCGACGTGGAAGTCGACGGTGACTCCGCGCCGCACGGCCCGCGCGCGCGCTTTCGCGACGCCGTTCTCGGCGAAATCGAACGCGGTGACGGTGTAGCCCTGCTCGGCGAGCCAGACGCTGTTGCGTCCTTCGCCGTCGGCGACGCAGAGGATGCTGCCTCCGGCGGGTATGACGTTCGCATGGCGGCGCAGAAACTCGTTCGGCGCCTCTCCGAACAGGTAATCGTCGCCGGCGAAGCGCTTGTTCCAGGTCTCGCGCGGATGGTCGAATTCGGGCATGGTCAGTCGATCGTCAGTTCTGCGTCGTCAGTCGATGGTCATCAGGGTGGCATTGCCGCCGGCGGCAGCGGTGTTGATCGATACCGAGCGCTCCGCCATCAACCGCAGTACCGAATAGGCGTCGTGCGCCCTCGTTCCTCCGGCAGCATACTGCACGGCGACGAGCGCGCCATCGCGCTCGGCAAGCCGGCGGCTCCATCGATCGCGGAATTCGGCCGAGCCCTGCACCAGTGCGGCATCGATATCGTGCACATCGGGATCCGCCGTGATTGCTTCGGCAGCGAGCTCGGGCGGCAGCGAGCGGGCGAGCTCGAGTGTCGCATCGTTCGCCGGCCACAGCGCCCTCGCGCCGGCGGCGAGCACGAACGCGAGCTGGAACGCGAGGTCGTCGATCGCTTCGGCAGCGCAGAGCACGACCCCGCGCGGCTTCAGCGCGTAGACGTTGCGCTCTCCCGTGGGACCGACGAGCTCGATGTCGGCCAGCGACGGACGCTGGCGAACGAGCACGGCGCAGAGCTCCGCGAGCGCGGCGTCGCGCAACCACGTACGCAATCGCTCGAGGCGCGCAGCGCGAGCGTCGTCGATGGCAGCGCGAGCATCATCGATGGCGGCGCGAGCGTCGTCGGTCGCAGTGCGAGCGTCGTCGGCGGTGGTGACGAGCGCGGGAGCCAGCACGCGTGTCTCGCCGACGCGTTGCAGATAGAGCGGCCCGCCGGCCTTAGGCCCGGTCCCCGACAGCCCCTCGCCGCCGAACGGCTGCACGCCGACGACTGCGCCGATCATGTTGCGATTGACGTACATATTGCCGGCGCGAATGCGCGCGATCGCGAAATCGATCGTCTCGTCGATGCGGCTTTCGATGCCGAACGTCAGCCCATATCCTGTCGCGTTGATCGCGTCGATCAGCTCGCCGAGCTCTTCGCGCCGATAGCGCACGACGTGCAGGATCGGCCCGAATACCTCGCGCTCGAGCTCGCCGATGCGGTCGATCTCGATCAGCGTCGGCGGCACGAAGACGCCATTCGACGCGTCTTCTGATTTAGTGACGGGCTGAAAGACCCGGTGCCCGGCATTACGCATCGCGGCGACGTGCGCATCGAGGCGCTCTTTTGCTTCGATGTCGATGACCGGGCCGACGTCGGTCTCGAAGCGCTCGGGATCGCCGATCGCGAGCTCGCGCATCGCGCCGCGCAGCATCCCGAGCGTGCGCTCGGCGATCTCCTCCTGCAGACAGAGGACACGCAGCGCCGAGCAGCGCTGGCCGGCGCTGTCGAATGCGGAAGCGATCGCGTCGGCGACCGCCTGCTCGGCGAGCGCCGACGAATCGACGATCATCGCGTTCTGGCCTCCGGTCTCGGCGATCAGCACTGGCGCGCGGCCGGTCGCGTCGAAGCGTCCGGCGAGGCTTCGTGCGAGCGCGCGCGCGACTTCGTTCGATCCGGTGAAGAGGACGCCGCGCACGCGCGCATCGGCGACGAGCGCCGCGCCGACGGTCTCGCCGCGTCCCGGCAGGAACTGCAGCGCATCGGCCGGGATGCCGGCAGCGTGCAGCACGCGCACGAGCTCCGCCGCGATCAGCGGCGTCTGCTCGGCGGGCTTCGCGATCACCGCGTTGCCGGCGACGAGCGCGGCGGCGACCTGGCCGACGAAGATCGACGCGGGGAAATTCCACGGGCTGATGCAGATCACCACGCCGAGCCCCTGCAAAGCCTCGGCAGCGCGCGCCTCGGCAGCGTAGTACCGCAGGAAGTCGACGGATTCGCGCAGCTCGCCGACCGCGTTCGCCCACGTCTTCCCGGCTTCGTGCACGATCAGCGGAATCAGCTCTTGACGCTCGGCTTCGATTCGGTCGGCAGCGTCGTCGAGCATCGACGCGCGCGTGGCGACCGGAGTCGCCTGCCAGCGCGCAAAGCCTGCCGCCGCCGCGGCGAGCGCATCGGCGACTTCTTCCTGCAATGCCTCGACGACGCGGCCGACTTCGCGGCGACGATCGGCCGGATCGCAGACCGCGACTCCTTCACCATATGCACGTTCGGCCCCGGCGACAACCGGGACCGCTCGCCACGCTCGCGTGCCGCGCATCACCTCGGAAAGCCGTGCGATCTCGCGCTCGTCGGAGAGGTCGACTCCGCTCGAGTTCGGCCGCGCGCTTCCGAAGAGGTCGCGCGGCAGCGGAATACGCGGATGGGGTGCGCCGGGCACACCGGACGCAGACGCCGCACGCTCAATTCCGGTCACCGGGTCGGCGATCAACTCGTCGAGCGCAACCGTCGAATCCGCGATGCGATGGACGAACGAAGTGTTGGCGCCGTTTTCGAGCAGCCGCCGCACGAGATACGCGAGCAGCGTCTCGTGCGTGCCGACCGGCGCGTAGATGCGGCACGGCCGCGCGAGCCCACCATCGGCTTTCGGCGCGACGACCTCCTCGTAGAGCGGCTCGCCCATGCCGTGCAGGCACTGGAATTCGTACTGGCCGACGTAGAAGCTGGGACCCGCCATCGCGTGGACCGCGGCAAGCGTGTACGCGTTGTGCGTCGCGAATTGCGGGTAGATCTCGGCCGGGAAACCGAGCAGCTTGCGCGCGCAGGCGAGGTACGAGACGTCGGTATGCACCTTGCGCGTGAACACCGGATAGTCGGGCATCCCATCGACCTGCGCGCGCTTGATCTCGGTGTCCCAGTAGGCGCCCTTGACGAGGCGCAGCATCAGGCGCCGGCGGCTTCGCTGCGCGAGGTCGATCAGGAAGTCGAGCACGTACGTACAGCGCTTCTGATAGGCCTGGACGACGAAGCCGATGCCGTTCCAGCCGGCGAGCGCGGGTTCGAGTGCAAGCTTTTCGACGAGATCGAGCGAGAGCTCGAGACGGTCGGCCTCCTCGGCGTCGATGTTGACGCCGATGTCCTGGTCGCGCGCAAGGACCGCGAGCGCGAGGAGGCGCGGATAGAGCTCGTCCATCACGCGCTCGCGCTGCGAGCGGGTGTAGCGCGGGTGCAGCGCCGAGAGCTTGATCGAGATGCCGGGCCCGTCGTAGATTCCCCGCCCTTCCGAAGCGCGGCCGATCGCTTCGATCGCGCCGCGATACGCGGCGTGGTAGCGCAGCGCGTCGTCGTCGGTCAGCGCCGCCTCGCCGAGCATGTCGTACGAATGGCGGAAACCCTGCGCCTCACGTCGCGCCGCATTGCGAAGCGCCTCGTCGATCGATTCGCCGACGACGAACTGCTCGCCCATCAGCCGCATCGCGAGATCGACTCCGCGACGGACGATCGGCTCGCCGCTGCGCGCAAGGAGGCGCGAAAGCGCGTTGGCGAGCCCGCGCTCGGTGTGCGTCGCGACGAGCCTTCCGGTCACGACGAGGCCCCAGGTCGCCGCATTGACGAACGGCGACTGGCTCTGGCCGAGATGGGCCTGCCAGTCGCCCGGCCCGATCTTGTCGCGGATCAGCGCGTCGCGCGTCGCACTATCGGGAATGCGCAACAGCGCTTCGGCAAGGCACATCAGCGCCACGCCTTCCTGCGACGACAGCGCAAATTCCTGCAGCAGCCCCTGCACGAGACCTTCGCGCGCACGGCCGGGATCGCGCTCGCGGAGCGCCTGGGCAAGCGAGCGCGCAAGCGCGCGCGCTTCGGTCGCTTCGGCAGGCGCGAGCCTTGCGCCGTCGACGAGGTCGCGAATGCAATCGGCTTCGGGCCGGCGGCAGGCGCTGCGCAGCGCATCGCGCAGCGATACTTTGCAATTCCTGGAATTGACAAAAGCGCGCGCTGCGTTCATTCTCGCCCCCCGCCCGGGTCGCGCCAATGCGCGGCCAGCCGTAACGTCCGGGCGTCCGCCGCACCCGACCTCCGTGAGTATTCCATGCGCGCCCTCGCGTCCACACCCATGCACGCTTTTGCGCTCGTCGTCCGCCGCTCGGTGCCGCTCGTTGCGGCGGCGGCGCTGACGGCCTGCGGCAAGGCTCCTCCTGCGGCGCCGCCGGCGCCGCCCCCCGCCGAAGTCTCGATCGTCACGCTGGCCGCGAAGACGGTGACGCTTGCGCGCGAGCTGCCCGGCCGCACCAGTCCATCGCTCATCGCCGAGATCAGGCCGCAGGCTAGCGGAATCGTCAAGCGCCGCCTGTTCGAGGAAGGCGGGCGCGTCAAGGCGGGCCAGGTGCTCTACCAGCTCGACGACGCGATTCCGCGCGCCGACGTGGCGACCGCGCGCGCCGCGGTGTCGCGCGCCGAGGCGACGCTTACGAATGCCCGCCTGACCGCGAAGCGCTCGCAGGAGCTCGTCAGGATCGACGCGGTCAGCCGCCAGGACAGCGAGAACGCCGACGCGGCGCTGCGCCAGGCCGAAGCCGATCTCGCGTCGCAGAAAGCGGCGCTCGAGCGCGCGGTGGCCACCCTCGCGTACTCGCGAATCACGTCGCCGATCTCGGGACGCATCGGCAAGTCGTCGGTGACCCAGGGCGCGCTCGTCAATGCCAACCAGGCAACCGCGCTCGCGACCGTGCAGCAACTCGACCCGATGTACGTCGACGTGACGCAATCGAGCGCCGAATGGCTCGAACTGCGCAAGGAAATCGCCGCGGGCAAGGTCGCCTCCGCGCACGATATCCCGGTGACGCTGTTCCTCGAAGACGGCAGCCGCTATCCCGCGGCGGGCAGGCTCGACTTCGCCGACGTGACGGTCGATCCGTCGACCGGGAGCTTCCTCGTCCGGATCACCGTGCCGAACCCCGGCGACCTGCTGCTGCCCGGCATGTACGTGCGCGCGGAGATCGCCGGCGGCGTGCGTCACGACGCGATCCTCGTCCCTCAGCAGGGAGTCACCCGCGATCCCAAGGGCAATGCGTCGGTGATGGTGGTCGACGCCGACGACAAGGTCGCCGAGCGTCCGATCAAGGTGAGCCGCGCGATCGGCGACAGCTGGCTCGTCGACTCCGGCCTCGCAGCCGGTGATCGCGTGATCGTCGAGGGGCTGCAGAAGATCCGGCCCGGCATGAAAGTGCACGCGACCGAGGCCGCACCGCCCGCTGCGCCGCCGACCCCATCCACCCCGGCCGCGGCGCCGCCCTCGAAGTCCGCGCCGGCCGCGGCGCCGTCACCGAAGTCCTGAGCGATGGCGCGCTTCTTCATCGACCGCCCGATCTTCGCGTGGGTGATCGCGATCATCATCATGATCGCGGGCGCCATCTCGATCACGCGACTGCCGATCGCGCGCTATCCGACGATCGCGCCGCCGACGGTGACCGTCTCGGCCCACTATCCCGGCGCGTCGGCGAAGACCGTCGAGGACGCCGTCACGCAGGTGATCGAGCAGACGATGACCGGGCTCGACGGGCAGATCTACCTCGCGTCGACCAGCGATTCCAACGGCAGCTCGGACGTCACGATCACCTTCGCCAACGGCACCGACCCCGATATCGCGCAGGTCCAGGTGCAGAACAAACTGCAGCTGGCACTTCCCCTCCTGCCGCAGATCGTGCAGCAGCAGGGTGTCAGCGTGAACAAGGCAACCCCCGGCTTCCTGATGGTGCTGGGCTTCGTGTCGCGCGACGGCAGCATGACGCAGCAGGACATCGAGGACTACATCGTCAGCAGCCTGCGCGATCCGATCAGCCGCGCCGACGGCGTGGGCAACGTGCAGGTATTCGGTGCGCGCTACGCGATGCGGATCTGGCTTAACCCCGACAAGCTCGATACCTACCGGCTGACCGCGAACGACGTCATCGCGGCGATTCGCGCGCAGAACCAGGAGGTGGCGGTCGGCCAGCTCGGCGGCACTCCTGCGGTGCCCGGCCAGCAGTTGAATGCGACGATCACGTCGCAGGGGCGGCTGCAGACACCCGAGCAGTTCCGGCGGATCGTGCTTCGCACCCAGCCCGACGGCTCGGTGCTGCGCCTCGCCGACGTCGCGCGGGTCGAGATGGGCTCCGAAGACTACAGCGTCATCGCGCGCTACAACGGCCAGCCGGCGGCGGGGGTCGCGATCTCGCTCGCCACCAATGCCAACGCGCTCGCCACCGCGCAGAACGTCGAAGCGTTGATGAAGCGGCTCGAGCCGACGTTCCCGCCCGGGCTCCACGTGATCATTCCGTTCGATACGACGCCGTTCGTGCAGGCGTCGATCAAGGAGGTCGTGAAAACCCTCCTCGAAGCGATCGCGCTGGTGTTCCTCGTGATGTACCTGTTCCTGCAGAACCTCCGGGCGACGTTGATTCCGACCATCGCGGTGCCGGTCGTGCTGCTGGGGACCTTCGCGGTGCTCGCCGCGCTCGGCTACTCGATCAACATGCTGACGATGTTCGCGATGGTGCTGGCGATCGGTCTCCTCGTCGACGACGCGATCGTGGTGGTCGAGAACGTCGAGCGTGTGATGAGCGAGGAAGGCCTGACGCCGCTCGAAGCGACGCGCAAGTCGATGGACCAGATCACCGGTGCGCTGGTCGGCATCGCGACGGTGCTCGCCGCGGTGTTCGTCCCGATGGCGTTTCTCGGCGGCTCGACCGGCATCATCTACCGCCAGTTCTCGGCAACGATCGTTTCGGCGATGGCGCTGTCGGTGTTCATCGCGATCGTGCTGACCCCTGCCCTCTGCGCGACGATGCTGAAGCGCATCGAGAAGGGTCACCATGCGTCGGATCGCGGCTTCTTCGGCTGGTTCAACCGCCGCTTCGATGCCAGCAACCTCGCCTACCAGGGCGTCGTGCGCGCGATCGTCACGCGGCGTGTACGGTTCATGGCGGCTTTCGCGGTGATGACGGCGCTGATGGTGGTCGCATTCCTCCACCTGCCGACGTCGTTCCTCCCCGACGAGGACCAGGGCATCCTGTTCGCGCAGGTCCAGGCCCCGGTCGGCGCGACGCAACAGCGCACGCTCGAGGTGATGAAGACGATGGAGCGCTACTTCATCGACCACGAGAAGGCCGCGGTAGATTCCGTGTTCACCGTCCAGGGCTTCAGCTTCGCCGGCCTCGGCCAGAATACCGGCGTTGCGTTCGTGAGCCTCAAGGACTGGTCGCAGCGCGCGGCGGCGAATCTCAGCGTCAATGCCGTTGCGCATCGTGCGATGGGCGCGTTCTCGAAGATCAAGGACGCGCTCGTCTACGCGTTCGCGCCACCCGCCGTCCCCGAGCTCGGCATTGCCGGCGGCTTCAATTTCTATCTGGTGGACGCTGCCGGTCGCGGCCACGTCGCGCTGACCCAGGCGCGCAACCAGTTCCTCGGCCTCGCGGCAAAGGACAAGCTCCTCGCCAACGTGCGTCCGAACGGCCAGGAAGACACGCCGCAGCTTCGCATCGACATCGACACGGCCAAGGCCGGTGCGCTCGGCCTGTCGATGACCGACATCAATTCGGTGCTGTCGGTCGCGTGGGGCGGGCAGTACATCGACGACTTCCTCGACCGCGGCCGCGTGAAGCGCGTCATCGTCCAGGCCGACGCGCCGTACCGGATGCTCCCGGGGGACTTCGACCGCTGGACGGTGAAGAACGCGAACGGCGAAATGGTTCCGTTCAGGTCGTTTGCGACGTCGCACTGGACCTACGGCTCGCCGCGTCTCGAGCGCTACAACGGCGTGCCCGCGATGAACATCAACGGCGAGGCGGCGCCCGGGGTGAGCTCGGGCACCGCGATGGCCGAGGTCGAAAATCTGGCCCGCAAGCTGCCTCCGGGATACGGCGTCGAGTGGACCGGAACGTCGTACCAGGAGCGCCAGGCCGGAGCGCAGACGCCGATGCTCTACACGCTCTCGATCCTCGTCGTGTTCCTGTGCCTCGCCGCGCTCTACGAGAGCTGGAGCATTCCCACCGCCGTGCTCCTC
The DNA here is from genome assembly GCA_036379595.1 of Casimicrobiaceae bacterium. GTDB lineage: Bacteria > Pseudomonadota > Gammaproteobacteria > Burkholderiales > Casimicrobiaceae > VBCG01. The sequence continues at coordinate 59,800 of DASVGI010000087.1, forward strand.
GTCGTGCCGCTCGGTATCCTCGGCACTTCGGTTGCCGCGATGCTGCGCGGGCTCGATCGCGACGTGTTCTTCCAGGTTGCGATGCTGACCACCGTCGGGCTGTCCTCCAAGAACGCGATCCTGATCATCGAGTTCGCGAAGGAGAATCTCGAGCGCGGGATGGGATTGATCGAGGGCACGCTCGCCGCGGTGCGCGACCGACTGCGCCCGATCCTGATGACCTCGCTCGCCTTCGGTCTCGGCGTCCTGCCGATGGCGATCGCGCACGGCGCCGGCTCGGGCGCCGAGCACGCGATCGGCACCGGCGTGCTCGGCGGCATGCTCTTCGGCACGTTCCTCGGCATCTTCTTCACCCCGCTCTTCTTCGTCGTCGTCGAGGCGGTCTTCGTCCGCCGTTCGCGACACGCGGCAGCAGCGTCCGACGGCAGCGATCCTGCGGGGCGTTCTGCATGACACGGACGCAACTCATCCGCGCCCTCGTGGCGGCAGCGCCCGCTGCGGCGCTCGCTGTGCTTGCCGGATGCGCGAGTCTCGCGCCGCCGCTGCCGAAAGCCGAGCCGCAGATCCCCGCGCAATGGCCGGCGCCTCCCGCACCGACAGCGGGCGCTTCGGCCCCCGCTCCATCGGCCGCTGGGGCTCCGGCAACGCCGGCCGCCGCCGAGACACCGGCGGCGGATATCGGCTGGCGCGATTTCTTCGTCGACCCGGCGCTGAAGGAGTTGATCGGCCTCGCACTCGCGCACAATCGGGACCTGCGCATCAGCGTGCTCGATGTCGAGCGGGCGCGCGCGCTCTATCGCGTGCAGCGCGCCGATCGCTTTCCGACCCTCGGCGCAACGGCATCGGAGTCGCACAGCGGCGGCGGTAGCTCGCGCCCGGCCTCGCCGGATCTTTACACGGTTTCGGTCGGGATCACGAGCTTCGAGCTCGATCTCTTCGGACGCGTGCACGACCTCAGCCGCTCCGCGCTCCAGCAGTATTTCGCGCAGGATGCGACGCGGCGCGCCGCGCAGATCAGCCTGGTGGCGGAAGTCGCCGATGCGTGGTTGACGCTTGCGGCGGATCAGGAGTCGCTGCGCATCGCACGCGAGACACTGACGACGCGCTCCGAGGCCTACCGCCTCGTCGGGGACCAGCACACGTTCGGCGCGGCGTCGGGGCTCGACGTCGCGCAGGCACAGACATTGATGGAGAGCGCACGCGCCGACGTCGCGCGCTTCAGCGGTGCGGTCGAATCCGACCGGAACGCGCTGCGGCTCCTCGTCGGAGCGCCGATCGAGGAGCGCCTCTTTCTGACCCGGCTCGATGCCACAGCGACGGGATCGGCGCCGATTCCGGCCGGCCTGCCGTCCACGGTGCTGCTGCGTCGACCCGACGTCGAAGCGGCCGAGCATCAGCTTCGTGCGGCGAATGCGAGCGTCGGCGCCGCGCGCGCAGCGTTCTTTCCATCGATCAAGCTGACCGCGGGCGCCGGAACGATGAGCACCGAGCTCTCGGGTCTCTTCTCGGGCGGCTCGCAGTTCTGGAGCTTCGCTCCACAGGTCGATCTGTCGATCCTCGACCCCGGACGCCTCGAAGGCAATCTGCAGGCGGCTCGGGCCGAGCAGGCAATCGCGCTCGCGCAGTACGAGAAGGCCGTGCAGTCGGGATTTCGCGAAGTCTCCGATGCGCTCGCGCTGACGCAGACGCTTGCCGCGCAACGTGACGCGCAGCAGGCATTCGTTGCGGCTGCGACACGTTCCGAGCATCTCTCGCTCGCGCGCTACCGTGCGGGGCGTGACAGCTATCTGGTCGAGCTCGACGCGCAGCGGACGTTGTACGCGGCGCAGCAGAGCCTCGTCGCGAGCGAGCTTGCCGTTGCGACCAATCGGGTGACGCTCTACAAGGTGCTGGGCGGCGGCTGGGTCGAAACCACGCGCTGAGCAACCACGCGCTGAGCAACCACGCGCTGAGAAACCACGCGCTGAGTTGCGGGGCGCGGCACGCAGCGGTATTCTGGATCGCCGAACCTCGTCCGGTTCGAGACCATCCAGGGAGGTCGAGCGCGCGATGAACGCCACCGACACCAGTCGTCCGATGACTCCGACAACCGCCGGTCGCGGCTGGCAGATCGTCTGGGGCCTCGTCCTGATCGCCTGCGGAATCCTCGCCGTGCTGATGCCCGAAATCGCGGCACTGGCGACGGCGGTCGTGTTCGCGTGGCTCTTGATCATCGGAGGCATCGGCGAGATCGCCTACGCCATCCATACGCGCGCGCAGGCGGGCTTCGGCTGGAAGCTCGCATCCGGAATCCTGACGCTCGTTCTCGGCATTGCGATCCTCGCCATCCCGCTTGCCGGCGTCGCGTCGCTTGCGTTGCTCGTCGGCGCCTTCCTGCTCGTCTCGGGAATCTCGCGAACGATGCTGGGCTGGCGCCTGCGCCCGCTCCGCGGATGGGGCTGGGTGCTGTTCGACGGATTGCTTTCGATCGTCATTGCGATCCTGATCGCAGCGGGATGGCCGCAGAGCTCGCTCGCGTTCATCGGCCTGCTGACCGGATTCACGCTGATCATCACCGGCATCTGGCGGCTCATGTTGCGGCTGCCGGCGCGGTGACCGACGGACCGCGCCGCGCCGGGGCGCTCGGCGATCGCGGCGCGGTGCCGGTCAATCGAATCGATAGCGAAGCTCGACACGCACCGTGGCGAACGGATCGTAGCTTCGCGCGGCGCTCACCCCGCGCTTGACATCGAGCGGTACGTAGAGGCCCTCGATACCGGCGCTCCAGTGCGAGTCGAGCACGTGATCTGCGCCGACCGCGATCCACGGCACGACCATGCGTGACGTGAGGCGCGAGCGGTCGCGCACGCCGAAAGTGAGCGCATCGACCTGCACGGCGAGCTCGGTGCGCACGGCGGCGATATCGACGTGCCAGTTCCAGCCGCCGGCTGACCCGCCGGCAATCGCGTCGATACCGTAGTAGTCGAGCGCAATCCGGTCGTCCGACGCCGCACGGCAGCCGTAGGGATTGCGCGCGACGTCGGTGATGCCGGCGAGGCGCGCCGGACAGGTGATGTCACCTTCGGCTTCGCCGTGCTGGCCGAACGCGCGCAGTGACAGCGTGATGCCCCGGTGCTCGAGAACGCGTCGCGCGATCGCCGCGGCGAAGAGATCGCGCGGTTTCGCGCGATCGATTTCGAGCGGAGGCGTCCAGGCCACTTCCGCCACCCATCCGTCTCCGAGCCCGACCATCGCGCGAAGGCGGCCGAAGACGGGCGAGCGATTGAGATCTTCCTCTTTGACGCCGTCGAAGCCGACGCGCTGGTCTTCGGCGCTCAGCCGCGGCACGGCACCGAGCTCGGCAGCGGCGATCCAGCGGCCGCGTGCGAGCGCCGGCGTCGCGCCGAATGCGGTGAAGAACGTCGACGCGGTGACCCAGGTCATCGCCCACGCTTCGGGACGATCCGCGGCGAGGCTCTCGTCGTTGTGCACGACCCGAGCCGCCGCCCCGAGCGATGTCGCCGATGCTGCCGGTGCGACGCAGGCGAGTGCGACGCAGGCGAGTGCGACGCCGACGAGGCGGACGCGTGCGCGCGTGGCGGCAGACGAACGTGGAAGACGCATGGCAACCCGCGTTCAACAGCCCACAACGCCCGAACATTCCCTTACCGCTCCTCACTCGTCGCTCCTCACTCCTCGCTCCTCGCCCGTCGTCGTGTATCCTTCCTGACGGCCCGCCGTGCTGTGGCGCGCGCGACGGTCAAGGTTCCGATGGTTCACCTCCGAAGATCGACACCCCTGCTCGAACGTGCAGGCGCGGTTGCCGCGCTCTGGTGCGCGACCTGCGCTGCGGCGCTCGCCGATGCCGAGACTCACGATCCGGCGACGATCTGGCACACGTGGAATATCACTCCGTTCATCAGCGTGATGACGGTGTTCGTGCTGTGGATCTATCTGCGCGGACGCAGCAAGGCAGGCATCGGCCAGCAGGTGCTGTTTCTCGCCGGCACCGCGATCATGTTCGTCGCGCTGCAGTCGCCGCTCGATGGACTCGCCGACGTTTCGTTCGCGGCGCATCAGGTGCAGCACATCTCGATCCACGCCTTCGGGCCGATGCTGATCGCGTTGTCGGCGCCGGCCGGGGCGCTCCTCGCCGGGATGCCGTCGGCATTGCTGCGGGGCGTCTATGTCCCGATCGCGCGAGTCGGCGTGGTGCGCGGGTTGTTCTCCTTCCTCAGCCGGCCCGTCGTCGCGTCGGTGCATTTCAGCATCGCGCTGATGTTCTGGCTGATTCCGTCGATCCAGGAGCGGGCGCTCGGCGATTCGGCATTTCACGACCTGATGCACTTCTCGATGATGGCGGCGGGACTCTTCTTCTGGTTCAGCATGTTCGATCCGCGCTCGCCGCCGATCGGCAGCCGCTACAGCGTGCGCGTCTTCGCGCTGCTCGGCTCGCTGCTCGTCAACGTCGGGTTCGGGGCGTGGCTCGCGATGAAGTCGACGATCATGTGGCCCGCGTACGGCGCGGGCCTGCGACTCGGCATGACGCCGCTCTACGACGAGCGCCTCGGCGGGACGATTCAGTACGTTCCCGGCAACATGATGATGGCGATCGGCGTCGTCATCGTCATCGCAGCCTGGTATCGCCGCGAACGGCATACCGAAGGCTGGCAGAGGCGCATCATCGAGCGCCAGGCGGCAGCCGCATCGAACGACGTGTCAGTGGTGCGCCAGCGCAACCGGCGCCTGGTCGCGTCGCTGCTCGCGGTCGGCGCGTTCATGTTTACGGCGGCGATCGTCGCCGGTTTCCTCGACCACCTGCGGCCGCACTGATCACCGACAGGGAGCGCTCGTCATGCCCAGGCTCGATCTCGCCTCGATTGCCGTGCACACGGGTTCCGGCTATCCGGCGCCGTTCGATCAGCCCGTTGCCGGCCGCGAACGTCGGCGCCTCGGCGACGCCGGCGGCCTCACGCAGTTCGGCGTCAATCTGCTGCGCCTGCCGCCCGGTGCGTGGTCGAGTCAGCGCCACTGGCACTCGGCCGAGGACGAGTTCGTCTGCGTGCTGTCGGGTGAGCTGACGCTCGTCACCGATGCCGGCGCCGAAACCCTGCGCCCCGGCGACTGCGTCGCGTTTCCGAAGGGCCGGCCGGATGGCCACCATCTCGTCAATCGAGGGAACGTCGACGCAACCTGCCTCGAAGTCGGCTCGCGCGTCGCAGACGACTTCACCACCTATCCCGACATCGATCTCGTCTTCGATCCCGCCGTCGACGCTTACACGCATCGCGACGGCACGCCCTATCCGCTGCGCGGCTGAGCGCTGCGTAGCTGAGTGCCGCGCGGTTGAGTGCTGCGCGGTTGAGCGCTGCCTCGCGCGCGACGGCGCCGTCTACGCGGTCTTCTCTTCGACGAGCCCGAGCAGGTCGGCCATTTGCCTTCGCAGCAGGAATTTCTGGATCTTGCCGGTCACCGTCATCGGGAAGCCGTCGACGAAGCGCACGTAGCGCGGGATCTTGTAGTGCGCGATCTGCCCGCGGCAGAACTCGCGGATCTCCTCCGGATCGGCTTCGACGCCGGGACGCAGGACGACGCACGCGCAGAGCTCCTCGCCGAACTTCGCGTCGGGAACACCGACGCACTGCACGTCGCGGACCTTCGGGTGACGATAGAGAAACTCCTCGACTTCGCGCGGATAGATGTTCTCGCCGCCGCGGATCACCATGTCCTTCGAGCGGCCGACGATGTTGCAGTAGCCTTCGTCGTCGATCGTCGCGAGGTCCCCCGTGTGCATCCAGCGCGCCGGGTCGATTGCCTCGGCGGTGCGCTCGGCGTCGTTCCAGTAGCCGAGCATGACCGAGTAGCCGCGCGTCAGGAGCTCGCCCGTTGCGCCGCGCGGGACGATGCGGCCGTTCTCGTCGACGATCTTGACTTCGAGGTGCGGCTGGACGCGTCCGACTGTCGCGACCCGGCGGTCGACCGGATCGTCGACCGAGCTTTGGAACGAGACCGGTGAGGTTTCGGTCATCCCATAAGCGATCGTCACCTCGCGCATGTGCATCCGCTCGACGACGCGCTTCATCACTTCCACCGGGCACGGCGAGCCTGCCATGATGCCGGTGCGCAGCGTCGCGAGATCGTAGCGGTCGAACTCGGGGTCGTCGAGCGCCGCGATGAACATCGTCGGCACACCGTGCAGCGCCGTGCAGCGCTCCGCCTCAACCGTCTCCAGCACCGCCCTCGCCTCGAAACCTTCGCCGGGAAAGACCATCGTCGCGCCGTGGGTCACGCAGGCGAGGTTGCCGAGCACCATCCCGAAGCAGTGGTAGAGCGGAACCGGAATGCACAGCCGGTCGCGTTCGGTGAAGCGCATCGCCTCGCCGATGAAGAAGCCGTTGTTGAGGATGTTGTGGTGCGTCAGCGTCGCGCCTTTCGGTGCGCCGGTGGTGCCCGAGGTGAACTGGATGTTGATGGCGTCGTCGAACTGCAGCGTGTCGCCGATGCTTGCGAGCTCGGCGAGGTCGTCTGCGCTCGCCTTCGCGGTCAGGTCGTCGAAGTTGAGCATTCCCGGCGTCTTCGCCGATCCCAGCCGGATCACGAGCTCGAGGTCGGGCAGCGCGGCCGCGTGCAGCTTTCCCGGCGGCGACGTCGCGATCTCCGGAGCGACCTCGCGCAGAATCGCGAGATAGTCGCTCGTCTTGAAGCTCGGCGACAGGACGAGCGCGCGGCAGCCGACCTTCTTCAGCGCGTACTCGAGCTCGACGCGCCGGTACGCGGGATTGATGTTGACGAGCACGAGCCCCGCCTTAGCCGTCGCGAATTGCGTCAGCACCCATTCGGCGCAGTTCTGCGACCAGATGCCGATCCGGTCGTCCGGCTCGAGGCCGAGACCGAGCAGCGCGACCGCAAGATCATCGACGCGCCTGGCGAGCTCGCGGTAGGTCCAGCGAATGTTCTGGTGGCGGACGATCAGCGCGTCGCCGTCGGCGTGGCGCGCGGCGATGTGATCGAAATTCGCGCCGATCGTCTCGCCGATGAGCGGCACGCTCGACGCACCCTGCACGTAACTCGGAACCCCGTTCATCACCCTTCCTCCTTGCCCCTCACACTACTCCCTCGCTCCTCCATCCCCGATCCTCACTCCTGGATCCTCGCCCCGCGCCTTTGCAGGATTTACTCGCAGATCCCCGTCCTTCCAGCGGTTTCTTATGACTTTTCGATTGCCAGCGATCGCGAATAGCGTTAGCCTCACTGGCCATTTGCCGCTCGGAGGTCGATACCATGGCGATCTGGAAGGACAACACCGCGACGCGCCCCGCGCCCGCTCCCGTTCCAACACCGGTGCCCGAGGCGAAGGAGCCGCTGCGCTTCGACAACGCGCCGAAGCCGGAGGCTCCCGTCAATCAGCCGGCTCCCCGCAGCGACGCGCCGCCACGTCACGACGCCGGACACGCGCGAAAGGAATCGCTGATCGCCGCCGACATCACCATCGAAGGCAAGATCGAAGGCGGCGGCAGCGTCCGCATCGCCGGCCGCTTCAAAGGCGACGTCAACGTTCAGGGCGATCTCACGATCGAGGCGGGTGCGAAGCTGACCGGAAGCGTGCGCGCCGATCGCGTGACGATCGCGGGTGAGCTCGAGGGCAACATCGAGCAGGCGACGCTCGTCGATCTGCTGCAATCGGCGGTCGTGGTCGGCGATCTCAAGGCAGGATCGCTCACCGTCGCGGCGGGAGCGCGCCTGCGCGGTCAGGCCGAGTTCGGCTGGGACGACGGCAAGGGTGGCAAGACGGGCGTACGCAGCGTCGGGATCGGCAGCGCTGCATGAGCGCTGCGCGCGCGGGCGGTGCGGGCGCGACGCGCGCCTGCCCGCATTGCCGCGAGGTCATCCTCGAAAGCGCGACCGTGTGTCCGGCATGCCGGCATTACCTGCGCTTCGGCGCCGACAGCGACGCGGCGCCCGTCGCCGCGATCACGCCCCTCACGATCGAAGGCAGCATCCGCCACCCGGCCGATGGCGATCCGTGGGAGTACACGGTGGTGGTGACCATTCGCAACGACCGCGGCGAGGAGATCGCGCGCAAGCTGATCGGCGTCGGAGCGATGTATTCCAACGAGCAGTGCAGCTTCACACTTTCGGTCGAGACCGCATCGGTCACGACGAAGCGCCCCGCGCGCGGCATCGTACGCCACTGACGGGCAGCGGCGTCGCGACGACTTCGAGTCGTCGCAGGCACGCGGCGCGATGGCCGTTTGCGCCCGCCGCGGCCGTATTCCCGGACGAATCCGGCGCGGCGACGGCTTCGAGGACCGGGACCGTCTTGCGGCACGCATCGGTCACCCACGAGCAGCGTGGCGCGAACGGACACCCCTCGATCGAATGCATCGGGCTCGGCACCTCGCCTTCGAGCGGAACGGCGCCGGTGCGCTGTCGCGGGTCGAGCGACGGGATCGCGGCGAGGAGCGCACGCGTATAGGGGTGCGCGGGACGCGCGAAGAGTGTCGCGACCGGCGCCTCCTCGACGATGCGGCCGAGGTACATCACGGCGACCGTGTCGCACATGTGCTCGACCACCGAGAGGTCGTGGCTGATGAAGATGTACGCGAGGCCGAGCTCGTTCTGCAGGCGCAGCATCAGATTCAG
>DASVGI010000088.1:0-2277 GCA_036379595.1 Casimicrobiaceae bacterium
GGCATCGGGCCTTCGACGGCGTCGACGAGAAGCAGCACGCCGTCGACCATGCCGAGGACGCGCTCGAGGCCTTCGAACATGAAGATCTGGCCAATCTTCGCCGCGACCGGAGCAGTCTCCGATGTGGAGCTGCCGAGCACGGCAACCTCCTGCCCGGGAGCCATGGTTCCGCGACGAATCCTTCCGATCCCGAGACGCCCGACGTAGCTCGAATAGTCGAGCGCGCTCACCTGGAATTGCAGCGGTCCGCTGACGTCGCCCGCCGGTGGCGGCACATGATCGAGAATCGTCTCGAAGAGCGGGCGCATGTCGCGCCGCTCGGCGGTCATCGCCGCGGCGCCGTTCGGACTCGCGGCGGCGGCTCCCTCACTCGTGGCATCGGCGTCAGGGTTCGCGCCCTCTGCCGCCCAGCGCCGCGCCGTCGCGACGTCCTGCGTCGACCAGCCGGCGAGCGCCGACGCATAGACGACCGGGAAGTCGAGCTGCGCGTCGTCGGCGCCGAGGCGGTCGAAGAGCTCGAAGGTCTGGTTGACGACCCACTCGGGCCGGGCACCGCTGCGGTCGACCTTGTTCACGACGACGATCGGCCGCAGCCCGCGCGCGAGCGCTTTCAGCGTCACGAAGCGCGTCTGCGGCATCGGGCCTTCGACGGCGTCGACGAGAAGCAGCACGCCGTCGACCATGCCGAGGACGCGCTCGACCTCGCCGCCGAAATCGGCGTGTCCCGGCGTGTCGACGATGTTGATGTGCGTCGTGGTCCCGCCACGCGTGTAGCGAATCGCGCAGTTCTTGGCGAAGATCGTGATGCCGCGCTCGCGCTCGATGTCGTTGCTGTCCATCATCCGCTCACCGACGTGCTGATGGCGCGCGAACGTCCCGGCCTGCACGAGGAGCTTGTCGACGAGCGTCGTCTTGCCGTGGTCGACGTGCGCGATGATCGCGATGTTGCGAAGGTCGGAGCGGACTGGAGTCATGACTGGGTGATGCGTGGGTCTCGGCGCGTATCGATGCGCGGGGCGCCAGCTTTGCCGACGCATGTTGCGGCGCGGCGACGAAAACGTGGAACGGCGCGACGAAAACTTGCCAGTATAGAGCTTCCGGCCACCCTTCCGCCACAAAATTTCGAAGAATCCGGGACTTAAGGTATAATGCGCCATTCGGGCGGCCGTTCCGGTCACCGCCCGCTCCGCCCGGCCGGGCCGATGATGGTCCCGCCGACCGCGTTCAACCTGGACGAATTCCGCTGCCTGGACCGGAAACCGCGCACGACGCGGTAGGCCGCGTTTCAGGAGCAAGCATGGCAATCACGAGCTTTACCGAGCTCGGCCTGCGCCCGGAGATCCTCCGTGCGGTGGCCGAGGCCGGCTATACCACCCCTACCCCGATCCAGGCGCAGGCGATCCCCGAGGTTCTGGCCGGGCACGACATCATGGGCGGCGCCCAGACCGGGACCGGCAAGACCGCGGGCTTCGGCCTCCCGATCCTGCAGCGGCTGCTGCCGCACGCGAACACCAGCCCCTCGCCCGCCCGGCACCTCGTGCGCGCGCTCGTCCTCGCACCGACGCGCGAGCTCGCGATCCAGGTCGAGGAGTCGATCCGCGAATACGGCAAGTACACGGGGCTGCGCTCGACCTGCGTCTATGGCGGCGTCGACATCCGCCAGCAGCTTCCGATCGTACGCGCAGGCGTCGAGATTCTGGTCGCGACGCCCGGACGCCTCCTCGATCACATCGAGCAGAAGAGCGTCAACCTCGGCAACGTCGAGACCTTCGTGCTCGACGAAGCCGACCGTATGCTCGACATGGGCTTCATCCCCGACATCAAGCGCATCATGGCGCTCCTGCCGGCGAAGCGGCAGAACCTGCTGTTCTCGGCGACCTTCTCGAACGACATCAAGCGGCTCGCCGACGAGCTCCTCAATCGGCCGAAGCTGATCGAGGTCGCGCGCCGCAACACCGCGGCCGAAACCGTCGTGCAGAGCGCGTTCAAGCTCCCGCAGGAAGCGAAACGCGCATTCCTCGCCCACCTCGTGCGCTCGCGCAACGTCTGGCAGGTGCTGTGCTTCGTGCGCACCAAGCACGGCGCTTCGCGGCTCGCGCGTCAGCTCGAGCGCGACGGCCTCGCGACCTCGGCCATCCACGGCGACAAGACCCAGGCGGCGCGCCTCGAAGCCCTCGCCAAGTTCAAGGAGGGCAAGCTGCAGGTGCTGGTTGCGACCGACGTCGCCGCGCGCGGCCTCGACATCGACGATCTGCCGCTCGTCGTCAATTTCGAGCT